>CAZEZQ010000007.1:0-4848 GCA_964516245.1 uncultured bacterium
AGGGCACCCGGTCTTCGATCCCTTCGGGAACCAGTTGCTGTTCTTCGACCACATTCCCCTGGCCATAGCGGTCTTTGCTGCCGCGCTGCATGGCGCCCAATGAACCCATCCCCCGGTAAATTTTGAAAGTTCGGCCTTCATAAATAATGGTTTCACCCGGCGCTTCTTCCGTTCCGGCAAACAGGCTTCCAATCATAACAGAGTCAGCACATGCAGCCAGTGCCTTGGCAATATCACCCGAAAATTTGATCCCCCCATCGGCGATAAGAGCAACATCATACTCTTGCACCGCGGTGGCGCATTCATAAATGGCTGAAATTTGAGGCACGCCTGCGCCGCTGACCACACGTGTGGTGCAAATCGATCCGGGCCCCATGCCAACCTTAATCGCATCGATCCCTTGATCGCAAAGATACTTCGTCCCATCAGCCGTGCCCACATTTCCCGCTACAAGCACTATATTCGGGTATTGTTTTCGAACCCGCTTGATGGCATCGGCCACCCGTGAGGTGTAGCCGTGCGCTGTATCGATAACGATTGCATCCACATGGGCTTCAATGAGGGCTCCAGCCCGTTCAGAAGTATCTTGTTCACTCACTCCAATAGCCGCGCCCACTCGCAATCGGCCCATTTCGTCTTTGGCGGCATTGGGAAAACGGCGTTTCTTTTCGATATCTTTAATGGTGATAAGGCCCTTCAAGTTCCCTTCATCATCCGTAACGGGCAATTTCTCGATCCGGTTTTTGTGGAGAATCTTTTCCGCCTCTTCCAACGTTGTCCCTTCGCGGCAAGTGATGAGATTTTCTTTTGTCATATGGTTTTTAATAGAGGAAGTCGGCTTATTGATAAAGCGGACATCGCGGTTGGTCAAGATACCGACCAGTTTGCCATCTTCTGTAATGGGAATGCCGGAAATACGAAACTGGGCCATCAAGTTTAACGCCTCATCAATGCGATTGTTCGGCCCCATCGTGATGGGTTTCACAATCATGCCGCTTTCCGAACGTTTCACCATATCCACTTGTTCCGCTTGTTCTTCGATGCTCATATTTTTATGAATCACACCCATGCCCCCTTCTTGGGCAAGCGCGATCGCCAGGCGTGATTCGGTAACGGTATCCATCGCGGCCGAACACAAGGGGATCGACAAACAAATATCCCGCGCAAAGCGCGTGCTGATATCCACATCGCTGGGAATCACTTCAGAATATCCCGGCAGCAATAATACATCATCGAACGTGAGGGATTGATGGAAAAATTTTTCTTCGCGCTTCATCATGGTATTGGCCGTTCCTTGTGAGGGCTTTCTTTCATTATACTTAACTTGATTCTTAATGAAAATCAATCACCCCAATAGGCTGTTGTAGACAAATTCACGCCTCCACCAAAACCCATTTCACCCTCCCATTGGCACTCTACCCTAGCCCCACTGAACAACAGCCCAAAATTTCAATTAAACCCAACCAAAGATATTTGTAATTTTGCAAAATTAATATCCATTGGGGAGATCAATATCCATTGGGGAGGGCGAATTCGCCGCGGCGAATGAGCCGGTTCCACCCACTACCTTCGATTCACCAACCGAGGCTCGGCGGGAGCACGCCTCGGCGCATTTACAACCTCGCCCTCCCCATAAACTCGCTAGCCATTGATTGAATTTAACTTGAAAATCTGAAAGACAAATTCTCACAATTCACCAGTAAGAACCAATAAAGTCCTTTAGGTCCTTTGTGTCCTTTAAGTCTTTTTTTACATCCCACAATTTCAAATTCAACAAACAATCAATACATTGTTTTACTCAAAGATTCACACAAACGAAAAAGGCCGACAGTTATTCGCTGCCGGCCTTGGATACTTCAATATAACTGAATCGTTTATTGTGACGCAGTAAGTGCCTGCGGCGCCGTAACCGGCCGGGAAATTGGTGATACTTCAAGCGAACGGGAATTGCCGGTAAGGAAGTAAAGTGTGCTGCCCGGCAAACGCGGCACATTGCCCGCTCGGTGCACGGTGCCGAAACGGTCCAACACATACACCCCTTGCACTTTGCCTTCATCATTCGAAACTACGGTCAAATCGCGAGCCGCGTCAAAACCAAATCTCGGCAAATCATCCAATATGCTTGAATCGCCGCCAGCGAAGTTGTCGGCATCGGTTTTGCCTTGGGCGTTAATCACAAATACTTCACCAATACGGTTCAGCAGCAACACGCCCCCGCCGTTGGCCATAAGTTCAATATCTACAGCCAAATCAAAGGGATCAAAATACGGTCCATCCGGTGTCCGGCCATTCACATCTTCCCACGGGGCAGGAATCACATTTCCATCTTCGTCTTCAACCATACTGTGAATAGAACCAAACCCATCGAGAATCGCATAACCCGTAGTAATGGGTACCGCATCCGCAAATTTCCTATTGCTTCGATCCAACCGCTCGAATCCCATCGCAATCGGAGTGAAAATTTGTGATGTATCAATCCCTTCATTTTCTGCTTGCTGGCTATTGTTAACGGATTCTTGTATCACGTTGGAGTCTAATTTTTTGTATCGTGTTAATACTTCTAAATCACGCGCAATCGGGAAACCGTTGCCACCCGCGAATCGAAAATAAGGGGCAGGCCTAGTTATGGTGTTTCCACTTTGGTCCCTTCCAGCAAAATCCAACAAATATTGCGTTCTGAAACCGAAGATGTCTCTGAATTTGTTCATCCCTTCGGTATAAGTTCCATCGCCGGAGGGTGAAGGATTGCGGATCATTAAACTCAAAATTTCTGGATTATTCACGTAATGCACTGCAGCAAATACATCCAAAATATAATAACCTTGAAAAGCGTTCGTGGCGTTTCGCCAATCCACCGCTACTTCGAGATCGCGCGCCACACCGTCGGTCGCTGTGGGAACAGGCAAGTTAAAGGGGAAATAGGGGAAAAAAACTTGAGAACTTGGATTGTTGGCGTTGAATTCGGCCAAATTGTCTGAGTAATCCATTCTGGGGCCACGATCGGCTTCACTTAGTGGAATTTCAGGATCACCGGGTGTCAAAAAGCGTGACGTATGAACCCCCGCAAATTTATCCAACATTAAAATTCCTGTGAGAGAATCTTGGTCGTTGGCAACCACTTCGGTATCAAGAAAGGCGCCGGGGAACAGTTGGAAAGAATCAAATTGAGTAGGCACACCGTTTTCGTCCACCTGAAAAAAGGGATTGCTTTCCGGGTCTAGTGAAGGGTCATGCACTGTACGAAGAAAACCTTGCGTGTCAGCGCCGACAGCCCCATTCACATACATGCTGCTCAAAGGGACTTCATTCTGGTTTCCTTGGGCATGGGCCGCCTGTGGAAGGAATGCAGCCACCACGAATACCATACTCGCTATGACGAATACTAAATTCCGAATCATGGGGTAAATTGCTCCTCTCCCGATTGCTGGTGCTAACACGTTTTTTTATGGGGTAGTTCGAAAAGCCATGCAATTCGATTTTGGCATAATAAATCTACCCAACTGCTCTTTCAACTGATTCTAATAATACCGTTCACACACAGATACACTAACGCAAGTGTACTAGAATAAAGTAATTATTAAGGGAAAACCACCTAAATGTCAAGAAAAAAAAGGGCTTAAGACAAATTTTCCTTCACGAAATTCTTCACACCAAAATCATACAATCTATAAATGATGATTTATAATAGGCGATAATCCATTACTTCACAATAGCTTATACCACATTTTTGCATTTTACTGAAGCACCATTATGGATTTTTTCAAATTTGTATAACATGATAACCCGAAAAGCAAATTCCGTTACGTTCATTAGATGTATCCTTCATCGATGATCTAATACTATTTCGTACTATTCATTAAAATGAAAGTGCAAGGATAAATTTCTTGCAAATCATTCTGGATTCCAGATAAATCTTTGATTATTATGACCTTCTCAACCCCTTAAGGAGACCAAAATGCTGGATGTAACCGTGGGTGACGATTCGAACCAGGGTCAATATGCGCCTAATGAAAACAATGAGAATTTTTGGCGGGAAAATATTGAATCGTCAAAAGAACAAACAAAAGAACCCCAAAAACCTGGCCACGAAGATGCATCATCTTCGTTTCTAACGGCTTATGGGATTTTCATCGCTGCATTGCTAGCGTATATCCTATTGTCGTTTCTCAGCACAAACGACAAATACGCCGATTTTGGCGACGGCAACTATCTCTATCTTTCCTGGCGAATGATGGAAGGCGAAATTCTGTATCAAAATTTACCCAGCCCCCAGCCTCCATTATTGCTGTTTTTAGGCTCCTATCTGCTCCAACTGGGCGGGGGAGACCCGGTTTTTGTGCGCTTCGCGCAAATTTTAATACATTGCTTGACCGCTTGCTGCGTGTGGGGGATCGGAAAACGAATCTTCAATTGGAACGCTCTCTCCAGCCTGGCGGCCACCACCTATCTCTTTCTTCCCGAAGGCCTATGGTGGGCCACCGGCTATCAATCTGAACCCCTGCTGGTGCTCTTGCAAAGTTTCAACCTATTATTATTTCTGGATGCGGTGCAAAAACGAAAACCATCATTAACTCTGCTAGCATGCGCGGTCGTCTCCGGCCTCTGTTGTTTCACTAACATGACCGCATTGCCTTATATTCTGCTGCAGTGGTTTTTTATCGGCTATCTCTACCGCCCCCTATTAAAGCGCTACAGCATCGCGTTAATCTCCACCATCGGCTTGGCATTGCTGTGGATGTGGATATACAGCGGCGGCCAATATTTTTATCACGTCTTTGCCCGCCAGGTTGGCACCTACCCCCACGACTCATTCGAACAAGCCTTCAACTATTTTCTGAAGAAACTCAT
>CAZEZQ010000007.1:4858-21022 GCA_964516245.1 uncultured bacterium
AGAAGGGCGGGATGTCTTGACCTTCGAAGGCGGGTTCGTATACGCGGCAATAGCAGGCATGATGCTCTTCGCCGGAGACGAAAGAAAATATCTCGCCAAACCCTATTTGCTCTGGTGGGGAATCTTTTCTCTCGGTTCCATTATTTTCGTCACCAAGGGAGGAACCGTCGATTACATCTTCACCCTGGGCGAACCGGCAGTCGCGGTGTTCTCGGCCTTTTTTTTCTTAACTCTATTCCTGGCGATGGACCTTCCTGGGAGAATGCAGCGTTGGTTTGGCGATGCCTTACAGTTCGGCAAGGTAACCCTCGTGGTTTGTTTGTTTTTTCCCGCCCTTCTCATGATGCCCCTGGTCATGATGTTTTGGGTGTTCACCAGCTCGCCCTTGCTCTTCGAACTGAGTTCCCATGAAATGGTCAAATCCACCCGCTTTCTGCAACGGCAAGTTCCCGAAAACAAAATGATGCTGGGCCCCCCATACTATGCCTTTCACGCCCACCGCAAATTGGCACAGAATTCATCTTCTCTGTTTATCCTGGCGCATGCCTACTTCAACGAGTGGGAAAAATTGGTGAAAAAAGAAGGCGTCGATTTAGACCTCCCCATGATGAACGAACTCCCCTATCCCTACGCCATTGGCAACGTCCGTTTCAATACCCAGGATGTCTACGATCTCGCCGAACTCTTCGATCAAAACCCCCAATGGCGGGATGAGTACCCCGCCGTCGCGCTGTTTTTGGATATCCGAAAGCAAATCATGCTGCGCCAGGTTCCAATCGCCTACGTAAACATCAACCACCTCTTCTTCGCCGTCCCCCCCTTGCACCAGGCCATCCGCGATTTCTACCGCCCCTCCGATTATCAATTCAACATAGCCGGCCGCCCAGAAGACCGCCATCGCGAAGAAAGAATAATCATCTACGAACTAAAAGAAGAAGATTAATCATCTTCTTCATACAACTGTTGCCATTGGTTAACGTAAGAGGGCGTGGCTTGATAACCCGCGAGCAAATCATTCAATTCCCACAATTTTGCCGTACCATCCCAACCACTGGTAAGAATTGCTTTTCCATCCGGAGTAAATTTCGCTGTTGCAATTTGGTTAACATGGGGCTGAAAACTTCTGAGGAATTGTGGAATTTCATAATTCCAAATAGAAATTATTCCATTATAAGAGGAGTTTTCCCGTCCACCTACAAGTAGATATTTTCCATTTGGTGAGAAATCGAGTTTCGTAATTAGGTTGAATTCGCTAATAGAAAATTCTCGAACTTTTTGACCTGTATTCAAATTCCACACTTGAACCAAACTTTCATAATTTCCAGTAAGAAACTCAGTTTCGTCAGGTGAGATGGTGTATGTAGATACAAAGTCTTGATCATTATAAACTCTTATCTTCTTGCCTGTTTTAATATCCCATTTTATGATTGATCCGCTAGAGTGCGCGTAAGCATATAATCCATCAGAAGAAAATTTGATATCTTGAAATTGAGTACTTTCATTCTCAAAGGTATATAATAGATATCCTGTCGATATGTCTCTTACCTGTATTTCCTTTGTATTGAGGATAATAATTACTTTTGTAGCGTCTGGTGTAAAGATAGCATCTTCAACAAATAATTCAGTCTCAATAGTACGGAAAGATTGCATCGTTGATAGATCCCAAATCTGTACTCCTTTCGCATAAGAGAAATTGCTGGTTAAAACCAAACGATCGTTTGAAGATAAAGCATACAATCTCTTAAATGTATAAGGATGATTGGGGTTTTGTATAACACCTATGGGATTCCCTATGGATCTATCCCATAACGTCATCTCATTAAGAAACATACCATTATCTGTGAGAATAAACGAACCATCGCTTGCAATCTCAGCATTATTAATTTCTCCTGTATGCCCAATAAATTGTTGAACCAACTCACCTGTATATGTTTTTCGAATCGATACAACATTCTCTCCACGAGTAAGCATATTCTCTCCATCCGACGAAAACCCTATGGGTTGGCTATCACGGGAGGGGGCATCGATAGAATGTATTAGTTCACCACTTTCTGCATCCCACCAATGTGTGGATGTATTCAGAGTTAATTCTCCAGTGCCACCTATTACATATTTACCATCTGGAGAAAAAGTCGTTCTAATCAAATCACCATTGATATTTGATATATTAATACTAAATATTAAATATCCCGTTTTCACATCGAAAATTCTAGGAACATTATTCACCTCACCACTTAATGTGATCACTTTTGTGCTATTGGGTGAAAAATCCATTCCATAAAAGAAAAATGAGTAGGACGTTAAATGATGGAAAAGTTCCCCTGTGGATGAATCCCAAAGATAAATATTGCCACCATAACGAGTTGGTTTAATTTGTATTCGCTCAAGTGTTAATATGTATTTCCCATCCGGTGAAACTTCCAGCCAGGCTGGCAAGCCGGAATATGTAATATTACTCAATAATTCTCCTGTATGGGGATTCCAAACCTTTAGATACGAATCTGCGCCACCGGTAACCAATCGTTCACCATTATCAGAAATGACCATATATCTACTTGTATTATCAAAAGTACGCAATATGGTTCGGTCAGGATAACTACGCATGAGCGTGCGGTCGGAATCATGTTCAAAATAAGCGGAGCCGTCCGGTAAGAATATATTGAATGCCAGGGTATCCACCCCTTCAGTCACTTGCCCAATCAAATCTCCTGTTTGAATGTCCCATGCAAAATCCCCCAATGTGCCTCGAGTGATAACCCTTTCTTCATCACGGGAAAAAGTGGCTTTTATTAATTTCCCCAGTCCAAATGTAGTTTTTGGAGAAACATCATTGGTCTGTGTATGAGATGGAAGAGCGAACAATAATAGTAGACTAAATGAGTAAACCAAAGATGAAATGCGCTTCATAATAATCCCCCAAACTTCTAAGCAATCAATACAACTATAACACACAATCTTAAAAACATCATTCTTTTTTGGTTGAGTAAAGAACCTAATTTACTTCCTCTTCAGAAATCGGAAATCGAATGGTAAATGTCGTCCCATGTTTGGGGATACTCTGCACCAGTATCGTCCCCCCCATGCTCTCCACGATGCTTTTGGAAATATACAGGCCCAGTCCGGTGGATTCAGAAAACTGCCGCGTCGAATAAAATGGATCAAAAATGTGCTCCTGAACCTCATAGGGGATGCCCGGCCCGTCATCGGCAATCACGATTTCAAGCCATTGTTCCTCTTCTTCTTTCGTGTGGCTGGCGGAAATTTGAATGTTCCCCGCGCCCTCCAAGGCCTGAAAGGCATTGAGCAAAATGTTAGAGAAAATTTGAATCAGCTGGTGCCGCTGGCCGAAGATAAAGGGCAGCTCTTCGGGCAATTCGATTTTCACCTTCACATCGTCTTGCGCATATTTCACCAATCGCAATGAGCGCTCGACAAGTTCGGCGACATCCAAAAACTCGGCATGATCCTGGTCTTTGCGCAAAAAGCCTTCCAACTGCAGTTCACGCACCATCCCCAAAAACAAGTCGGTTTCTTCCAAAATGGATTTCCGAACCTCTCCCTCTTCCATGCTTTCTGTTTCCGCCCGAATGTTCAATACCGGTTTCTTCAAATCATGCAGCAAATTGGCGGTGATTTGCCCCACCAGCGCCAGCCGTTCCAAATGAATCAACTCATGCTGCTTTTCTTCAAGCAGCGTGGTCGTTTTGCGAACTTCCACCTCCTGAGAACGGATGGTGTAGACCCCCACACCCACCACCAGCACCAGGGCAACCATGCTGCCGGCAATCGCGGCATAAAACAAGCGCATGCGCTGCGCGTTGATTTTGATATACAACGCGCCGATGATGTCCCCCTCTTCATCCAGCAGAGGTTTGGGGATGAAGGATGGGTCTTCTTCCATCGGGTCTTGGGGATGTTCGAGATCGTATCCAGGAGGATAAATCGTGATCGGCTCATTGCCCGAATCGAACTTGCGCACCACAATTTTTTCGATATACGGATATTGTTCTTTCAAGCGTTCGGCGGTGTCTTCGATAGTGCCGAAATGCACATCATGAATCGACTCTTTGTTCAACAAAGGATAAAAATCATCTGCAATAATATCAGGCAAACTTTGCACGGTTTCATTATGGGTTTGGGCGGCCCACAACAGAGCCACCAAAACCACAATCAATACCAGGCCAAAAAAGATGTACAAAAACCGGTTCACTTTGCAAGTCCGTCTGGGTTGAATTCACAAATCATACAGGATTCATGCTAGCCGAGATTCCTTGGAAATGCCTAGTGCTATTGAATGCCCAAATGAGATTGTGTTAACCTCGCAACAGTGTCAAAATTTCGTTGTAAGGAGCATGTTGTTGGGAGGGCGAGGCTCCTGCCGAGCCGGAATGCTCCATTCATCCCCAGAAGGAGCTATCCCACCGAGCCGCACCGTCGTGAGTAGGGCAAGGCTCCCCCGAGCAGCCAACATCAACCGGGGTGGCTAAAGGGCAAGCGTTGTTTGTCTGCCCTTGCGGGATAGTATCTTGGCTCGGCGATGTTTAAAAACAGTAAGCAACCAATATTCTCAAATTATTTTTGACAATTCCTCGAATACAACGGATGACATACGATACCATCTTGACATTTGTCTCGATCAAGTGCATGTTTATTAAATTGTATTTAAAAGGGAGGGCACGCCATGAAAAAATTACGCGCAGCAGTCGTAGGGTGTGGAGCCATCGCGCATCACTGCCACATACCCGGGTATCTGAACAACAAGAATTGCGAACTGGCGGCAATTGTTGACCCCTCAACCAAAAATGTAAAGCAGGCCAAAGAGGCTTTTGGCATCGAAACCAGTTACCGCACTATCGACGACCTCTTCAAAAAAGAAGAAATCGATGTAATCAGCATTTGTTCGCCCAACAAATTTCATGCGGAACACATCTTGAAATCTCTCGAGAAGGGCTGCCACATTCTGGCGGAAAAACCCCTCTGCCTGACTTTGGATGAAGCCAATCAAATTGAAAAAGCGGCCAAAAATACCGATGTTAAAATCATGGTTGCCTTTACCCAGCGCTTCTACAAAGGCAATCAAAAAGCCAAGCAATGGATCGAAAAAGGCAAAATCGGCCATCCCTATATGATTCGCCTGCGCTTCGCCCATGAAGGCCCCATGTCGGGCTGGGCCATGTCGAATTGGTTCCACAATCCCGACAAAGCGGGCGGCGGCGCCCTTTTCGACATGGGCATCCATGCCATCGATCTGGCCACCTATTTAATGGGACCGATCCGCAAAGTAAACGGCATGATCGGCACCCTGGGCAAAAAGATCGACCTCGAAGACAACGCCATTCTGCAATTTGAATTCGAAGACAAAGCCCTCGGCTATGCCGAAGTGGGATGGACCAGCAAACAAGGCTTTGCCGGAGTCGAAATCTACGGCAGCGAAGCCGCCATCATTGTCGATTACATCGACGGTGTCTTTTTCGTACAAGGCAAAACCCACCCCTCCGGCAAACGCACCGTGCGCAAACGCTTGATCGAAAAAAATGTCACTGTCGGCGGCTGGGATGTCGAAGTGGATCACTTCGTCAAATGCATCCGCAACAACGTCGAACCCGAAGCCGGCCTCCAAACCGGCATCTATTCAATGAAAGTAGCCCTAGGCGCCTATAGTTCCGCCACCACCGGCAAAACAGCGGAGATCAAATGAAATTAGGATGGGTCACGCCGTATGACCCATCAAAATTGCTTATGAAGAAAAAACTTCAAATCAATAATTGTCCGACATGTGGTAGTGATAAAATTCAGCGGGTAATTCGTGACTTGACCCGAAATTATAAAGGTCAAAATTATACTGCACCTTCGGTAGAGTTATATGAATGCTCCATTTGCGGTGAAAAAGTTTATGACCGTGATGCCATGTTGAAAATTGAAGATCATTCTCCTGCGTATCAAACAACATGTAGGGATTAAATTCTATTGCAGTGAAAAGGGTATTCTTAGATTTTCATATTGGAATTTTATGCTCTCTTTTTTTGGATTGTTCACCCGAATTTTGATTGATGGGGTGAACGTTGTTGATCCATTTCACCAAGGTGAAGGGTTCATTCCCCTCACCCCGGCCCTCTCCCTGGGGGAGAGGGAGTTTTTGTTGGGCCGGCCGGCCCTGTTACCTACCCGCCGAGGCGAGCCGCCTAATTTCCCGCCACTCGACAATGGCGGATACTCTCACCCGTAGGTGAGCAAACCCAGCGAGGCCGGGGGAGGCTCTGGTCCGGGATTTAGCGAGGCAAGAGTGATCTTGCATCATTAAGCAGGCTAGGCCTGCACTAGAACCCCGCCACCATGCTTACACCATCCGGCTCCACCCGCGGTGGACGCGTCGGCGTTTGCCGATGCGGACCTGGGAACGAAGGGGACAACTCCACAGCCCCGGCAATGTTGTTTAATTACAACTTTGCAACCCACCAATCATGAGCTGGTTCGTGATGGGCTGCGCGAATTTTGAACAACAAATTCGCTTTTAGCCCATCCTACAAGCTAAAAGGACACGGTGGCTTTCGCTGAATTACATGGTTATTGTAAGAAAAGCACACCGGCTGGAAGCCGATGCTGCCCTTTGAAACAACAAAATCAATCGTCTTGAACTGCGCACATACATCGCCGGGTGGAGATGGCATGGTCACCAATAAATTATATATTTACTAATAATATTAATTTTTATCTGGATATTTACATCAAAATAGTATACATTAATCGGGATTATTTTGCATATTTGATTCGAATCAGCATTATGGATTTAGCTGCAAACAATGGTTGTAAACGAGGATAAAGTTTAATGAAATCTTTACGTAGTATTCTCTGTCTATCTGTAGTTGCGTTATTCATTGGCTTAATAGGCATGCATCCAAAATTGGCATCAGGACAAGAACACAATGGAGACTATAACAATGATGGATTTGTGGATGAACGAGATTTGCTGCTGTTAATTGAAGCCTTTAAGAACAATGACAATGAAATTGATCCCAATAATGATGGGATATTGAATTCTGAAGACCTGATTTTTTTCAGCAGCCATTGGAAGGTTTCATTAGTCAATTTTGCTCCCACAATCAATGCGATCCCTGAGCAAGTGATTGAAATTGGGGACACTTTGATGCTTTCCATTGTGGCAGAAGACCCGAATAATGACGCATTGACATTCACAACGAAACCACTTCCTCTCCCGCCCAATTTGCAATTTGACAGTGTGAAACGCACCCTGAGTTTTCAACCGGCGCCAAACCAATCCGGCGAATTTCGCATCACATTGACTGTAACCGACGGTTTGCTTTCAGATTCAGAAGAAATTGTAATTCGGGTGCCCGAAATCCAAGCGGATGCCCAGACGGGCCTAATAGGCGAAGTGAGAGATACGTCAACTGGCCAACCCTTGATGAATGTTAGGATTGCAGCCAACTCCGTAGAAGCGTTTACAGATGAAACCGGTGCATTCTCAGTCTTAGGAATTGAAACCGAGAGCGAAGTGGTGGTGCTTGAAATTGACGGCTCGCAAGTGGCAGATGGGCCGTATCCGACGCTCAAAGAAAATATTGTTTTGATTCCTGGAGCGGTGATGCAAATGCAGCGGCCCATTTTCATTCCTCGTTTGGATACAGAAAATGCCGATCCGGTAAATCCGTCAGAAATTTCGGTCATCGACAGCAAAGATATTATCATCAATGGTGTGAATTGGGGACCGATAGAAGTCACCATCCCACCCGGCACGGCATTTCAGCGGGAGACATCAAGCCCATTTACCGGCGATATGAACATCACATTGGTAAACAATGACCGCGCCCCCCTGCCTTTGCCCGATGAAATCATCCCGATCTTATATTTTGCTTTTCAACCTCCTACAGCCGTATTTAATCCACCGGTTCCCTTTTCGTTTCCCAATATCGATGGATATTCGCCAGGGGCGGTGGTAGATCTTTTTGGCTTGAATCAAGACACCGGCGAGTTTGAGAAAATTGGAACCGGAACGGTATCAGAAGATGGCGCTCGAATCAATTCGGACGGCGGTGTGATTCGCTCAGGCTCTTGGCACGCAGCCGCACCTCCTGCCGTGATTATAGACCCCGAAGGCAATGCGGTTGTGGTCGATGACCCTGAATGGCAGCAACGCCAGACCGGCTCTTCATCGGTGGGGCTGCAGAACGGCGCCTTGCAAATTGATTATCAATTGCCGGGAATCCGCACGATGCACGAAACCAAGCACTTGACCTTCTTCTACAACAGCAATACCGCCAATCCACGTCCTGTGTTGAATTTTGATGTGGCCAATCCACTCGCAGGTCCCGTCCCCGATTTCATTACGACCCGATTGAATATCGGTGGAATCGAGCAGCCCGAACAATTTACTCGAGGCGGCCGGGATGCACTCCCGTTTGGCTCGACCGACCCCTTTCGCCAAGCCTACCAATTTGACGCCTCCACGTTTGAAACCGGCCTATACGATTATGGATTTCGGGTGGCCTGCCTCTTCCCCACGGCGCAGCGGGTGTCGGACCCAGTAAGTGGCAGGATCGTGATACGCAACGAAATCAACAGCCCCTTCGGTGCCGGATGGACTCTAAGCGAGCTGCGCCGCTTGCATTTGCAGGACAATGGCAATGTCACCATGGCGTGGGGAGATGGTTCAAGCTTTGGCTTTACAGGGATCTTTGAAGGGACAGGTGAATTTGCAGGCTCGTTAAACATTCCACTGAATTCGGCAATCAATGATTTGTCCGTGGCCGATTTGAATGATGATGGCATTCAGGATTTGATTTTGAGTGGAGTATCGAATTTCCAACCCGATGTTGTCAATGTGTTTTTGGGGTTGGATGATGGATCGTTTGACGGACCGTTCCAAAACGGGGTGAATGCCGGCACCGCCGATGTTATAGTCGATGACTTTGATGAAGATGGGATTTTGGATGTTATGGCAGTGGGGACACAACTTGAACTGCTGCGCGGCAATGGTGATGGAACTTTTGCGGAGCGGGAACGAATTTTTGAAGGGGCCAACACCCGCGCGGCGGTGCAAGCTGATTTGGATGACGACGGCCATCTGGATATAGCGATTACCGATCGCAGAGACGGTACGGTAACCATCTTGCTGGGTGTAGGAGATGGCACGTTTATTATCAATCCCATTTCGTTTGGTGTCGGCTCCAATCCCGATTTCATTGAAGTCGGTGATTTCAATTCCGACAATACACTTGACCTGGCCGTGGGCAATACCAGCAGCCGGGATGTAACGATTTTATTTAACGACGGTTTGGCCACCTTTTTAACCACGGCCTTGCTGGATATCCAGGGGCAGCCCGGTGATTTGAACGTGTCGGATATCAATGAAGATGGCAGCCTTGATCTTATCGTGTCCAATCAAAGCACCAATACGGTTACAATCGTCTTTGGCGATGGAGCCGGTGGCTTCACACTGAATCAAAACGTACCAGTCGGGAATTCACCCGCCCGTTTGGCGATTGCTGATTTGAATGGCGACTCGATTCTCGACATTGCTGTGGCCAATTTTGGCTCCAACTCGATTTCAGTCTTGTCTGGTGATGGCGAAGGAAATTTTTCTGTTTTGAATACGCTCTCGGCTTCAGAGCGGCCCCAACATTTAGCCGCTGTCGATATCAACGGGGATGGCCTGCCGGAATTGATCAACGCAGATTCATCCTCACGATTAATTACTATTTTCCCCAATTTAGGGGCCGGGGGTCTTCAGGATACCCCGACTTTTCCCTCCAATTCGGGAACGGGGTTTCCCATTGTGGCTGATTTCAACGCAGATGGGAATCTGGATGTGATCACACTGGATGGCAACACCACCAATTCAACATTGTTATTCGGGGATGGACAAGGTGGGGTTGGCCAGCCTTTCCTCATAGGCGGCACAGGAGGGTTTGGTGCGCCCAACTCGGTCGCAACCGATTTCAACAATGATGGTTTTGTCGATTGGGCGCGTCCAAGCCAGGCTTCCGTAGTTAATATATTCATCAATGATGGACTGGGACAATTCACCCGGCTCTCTCCCTCTACACAGGCCGGCAATGGCCTGGACAATCTTGCTGCCGGAGATTTCAACAAGGATGGCAATATTGACTTGGCCGCCGTCAATACGAATGATGATGATATTTCCATTTTGTTAGGCGATGGGACAGGGGCTTTCCCCACTCGTTTCGATCTCTCAGTGGGGAACCGCCCGGGATCGATTGTCAGCGCAGATTTTGATCATGATGAGAATCTGGACCTGGCTGTGGTTAGCCAATCCGGCGTACGGGAAACTTCGATTTTGTTCGGCCGGGGGAATGGAACTTTCTTGCAAATTGTGAATGTTCCCGTTGGCCAAAGAGGACCGCGTTCCCTGGTCGCGGCCGATTTCGATGGAGACAATGCGCTTGATTTGGCTCAGGCCAATCATGATGACGATACTGTATCGGTGATTTTTGGTAATGGCAATCGCGGGTTTAGCGAAGCCATGCACATAGCCGTTGATGGCGACCCACAAGGTCTTCAGGCAGGCGATACCAATAACGACGGTTTTGATGATCTCATTGTGACCAGCCAACTTCATGACAATGCTCAAATTTTGCTGGCAGATAACCAGAGAAACTTTGAGCTGGCCGGGCGCCATACCATGAGCACCAATCCTGACCGGATAGGCGCAGGTGATTTCAACAACGATGGTGTGATTGATTTTGCCGTTGCCAATGGCAATTTTGTTTCGCTTCTGCTTGGGGTGCCGGGCGAATTGCAGGCCCTTAAAAATGAAATGCTGCCTCGGGATAAACTGGTTATCAATAGCGATGGCACGTTCACTCAGACCGATGAGCGCGGATTGTTTTTTGAGTACGACGCGGCTGGTTTTCTTATTCGGGTACACACCAACAATACCATGCCCGAAATACGCTATTCTTACAACAACGCAGGGTTGGTCGAACGTATTGCGTATCCCGCAAATCAAACCTTTTCTTTTGCCTATGACAACAACAAACTCTCGACCCTCACAGATCCCGCTGGCCGTGTCAGCTCATTTGTGATTGATTCAGACAATAATTTGCGTGCTATTACAGGCCCGGATGGAGCCGTAAATCAATACGCTTATGATGCATTTCATCGCATGACCCAACTGAACAATCCACAAGGATTGGAGTATGCCTACTCGTATTCGGCCAATGGATTCCTCGAACGTGTCGATTTGCCCAATGGGGAAACCCGGCAGTTTGATTCGAGCGATCAATTGGGAGTGCCTCCGAGATTGCTGGGGGCAGACCGCGATTCTGCCTTGCCGATTGTGATGAGTGAAAACATCCACGATCAATTTACCACGGGCACCGGCGCGCAAGCGCGATTCAAAACCGATTCGGCGGGAGCGGCGACTGAAATTGTTGATGAATTAGGCGGTGTGACCCTGCGTGAGTTTGACCCACAGGGCAATGTCACCCGGATCGCCCGGCCCAATGGAACAGAGGCTGTATTGCGTTACAATTCACGCGGCGACATTGTCCATATTTTGGAAGACGACGGCAGCGCTTCAAATTTTGAATACGATGCCCATGACAATTTGATTCGTATCCTCTCTGCCGAAGGACGTGTGACAGAATTGTTTTATGACGATAATCACAATCCCATCGCCATGGCGAATGGAATCTCCTGTGTCACAAGGGAACACGACGATCGGGGATTGCTGGTAACATTGTCAGATTCAATGGGCTTATCTCATAATTTTTCTTATGATGAAAATGGAAATATTGCTGCCTATAGCGATGCCGAAGGGCACGAAGTGCAATTTGCATTGGATGCGGCGGGGAACGTTGTACAAGCAACCGATGCTCAAGGCAACTCAATCCAATACGCGTATGACGCAAACAACCGAATGGTTCGGGTAACCAATGAGTTGAATGTATCCCATGAACTCACTTACGACGAACGGGGCAATACCACCTCGATCACAGATCCAAGCGGCGGTGTTTTGTCAATCGAATATGACAACCAAAGCCTCATGCGGGCTCATATCGATCCGCTCGGGAGACGAAAAGAATTCTCATACGATTTGATGCAATTGCGCGAAACCGCAACTCAACGAACCGGCGAATCGATTCAATTTGAACACAACGACACCCGTGAGTTGACGGCGATGGAATTGTCGGACGGAAACCGGATCGAGATTGAATACAACGAGATGGGCCGTCCCATTGTTTTGCAGGATTCAGACAGCCGGATCCAGATGGAATACCACCCATTGGGAGAATTGATGTCGATCACCTACGGCGGTGAGGCTGACGAGGCCGTAGAACCGGATGCAACGGTCTCGTTTGTGCGAGACCGGGATGCTATGTTGATCGAATATACCGATCCATCCGGGATGGCCACTAGCTTTACCTATACCAGCCGGCCGGCGATCGATACCCTGCAAGCGGATCGATTAACCATGGTTTTCGATGTGGATGCCGGCGACAATTGGCGGGGACTTGAAGCCGGTTTTGTAGAGGGTGCAACCACGCTCATGCGTCGAGATTACAACCTCGCCGCCTTAGTGACCAATGTCACCAATGCTCTTGGAGAAACTGTATTGTCGAGCTATACGATTGAATACAATGATGTGGGAGACAAAGCCCGCATTATCGACCATACCGGGGAAGAACATGTTTATACGTACGATGCCGCCAGCCAATTGATCGCCGTAGAACATTCGAGAGAAACCCCCGATGAGTTGTATCAATACGATATGCGGGGAAACCGAACGGCCTCGCACTTGGATGCCGGACCGTATGTGTATGACGCTGCCAATCGAATTGTGGAAGATGGGCGCTTCACATACGAGCATGACGGCGAAGGCAGCATGACTCGCAAAGTCAGCAAAGTGGATGGCTCACAAACGGTATTTCGTTACGATCCACTGGGACTTATGACCGCCATCGAGAAATTCGATGGGTCGGGCAGCCAAACCAGCGCAATCACCTATACCTATAACGGACAAGGATTGCGCACCAGCAAAAATGTCGATGGGGTGGTGACCAAATATCTTTGGAATTTACGCAGCCAATTGATCGCTGAATACAATGGGCAGGATCAATTGCTCGCCTCTTACACCTATGGGCCGGGAATGCAAACGCTGCTTTCAATGAAACGGGGCGGCGCACAATATGTGTATCATCGGGATCACTTGGAAAGTGTCATTCAGATTACGGATGCCGATGGACAGATTGTCAATGAATACCAATATGACAGTTACGGAAATATTCTCAGCACCAATGAAAATGTGGCGAATCCATTTCTATATACCGGTGGGCAATTTGATCCGGAAAGTGGATTGTATTACTTGAAAAAACGGTATTATGATCCCGCATTGGGCCGCTTTCTCCAGGAAGATCCATTGTATATCGCTTCGGGTTATAACTTTTACCTGTATGTAAAAAACAATCCGGTTTGCCATAGTGATCCGGATGGACTGTTTCTTGTAGGTGGATTGGCAGGCGCTGGGATTAACTTGGCAGGCCAGGGAGTTAATTACTTGACCGATGATAAGAATCAACAAGAATTTTCGTGGGGATCGTTTGCTTTTGATACTGGCCTTGGAATCGTAACCTGTGGTGCCGGTTCAGCCCTGCAAGCAGCTAAGGCGGCTAAAGCGGCCGCCGCCAGCCGGTTTGTGATTCAAGGGGTTCGCCAACCCCTGAGCCAGCGTGTGGCAGCAGGAATTTTTAATACTTCCAGAGTAGGCCGTGGAGCCGTTACCACACTGACCAACCCAGTTGGGAATGCTGCGATTGCTTCATTCGGAAAAGATTTAGCCGTTCGCGGTAGAATTGATGGCAACACTCTTCGTGATTTTGTCCTGGCAGGTGCTTTTAACAAACTTGGGAATGGTGTGTCAAAAGATTTTGATACCATTTCAGGAGATCTTGCCGCCAATGGCGGGCTTGCCGTTGCCGAAGTGTTGAAAAACTGGAATGTGGCAGGCAATCAAGTACTCAACGTAGATGGCTTTGTTATCATAAAATAGAACAACTGATTCTTTAAGTAATTCCAAATTCAAAGAACTTCGATCTGAGAATTCAACTCTCAAAGGGTAGGGGCGCAGCCGAAAAGTCTGGCTATTCCAAGCAATGGAATTATCAATTGCTCCACCTCTTACGTAACCATGGGATTCTTGTTCTTCAAAGCCACAAACGGGGATATAGCGCCAATTCCCGCCGCACCGCTGGGCGCCAAGGGGAAAATGTTGGTTTTGCCCTTTGTTGGTTTTACCCTTGAGAAACACATTGGTTTTCTTAAACCTCTGTTTTATTACATATTGGTTTAAGAACTTTCCTAAGAAAAAATTATTTTCTCAAAAGAGGTTTAAAATGAAAAACGCCTCCCTTCCGGGAGATGTCGGCCTAAGGATGCTATCCTTAGTGGGGGTCATTATTATAAATTATCGGCCATATAACACAAGTGAATAAAAATACTGTTCAAGTTTCCTATCAAAAGATAATTCGATCGAATTCTTGTTGCCGAGAGCGCTCACGATATTCAAAGTATCGGTGAGTCAGTAATGTCAAAATGAAACGTAAAGACCGATAGAATAGATACTCCAATATCTAGTAGTTCATGATAATTGAAATTGTGGGTTATAAAAGGACTCAAAGGACTAAAAGGACACGGTGGCTTTCGCTGAATTACATGGTTATTGTAAGAAAAGCAAACCGGCTGGAAGCCGGTGCTGCCCTTTGAAACAACAAAATCAATCGTCATGGACTACTAGTAAACATCAATAAAAACGCATTCCCTCGCAAGAATGCCGACCCCCAACACCTATTTGGCATCTTTACCCCCAAAATCACCCAAAAATAAATGATTTTCACACAACGCTTTCACTAAAACTATAATATATTGTGGTGTAATAAAGATAGAAGAGGATGTAAGAATGCGAGTGCTAAAGGCAAGTTATCTGCCAACCTTTGATACTTTATTTCACTCTCAAACAATATCCACTGCCATTTCCTGATTGTTAAGAAAGCAACGAATCATTATTTTTTCAAGTCTATCCAATGAGATTTAATGGATTGAAGTTTTTTAAAATGGGGATCGGTGGTAACCAGACAAGTACAACCATACTTTAAGGCAAATGCAAGATGAACTGAGTCCATTGGTTTCAATTTTTCTTTGCTGCATTGATTCAAAGCATCTTGAAATAATGAATCATATAATTTGAATCTGGCCATGGTTTTGAAAATTGTGTTATAGGTGTCTATCAGTGTTTGATTGTTCTCTTGATAGGGTTTGCATAGAGTTTCAAGAACAACGGCTTCGCTGATACAAGGAATCCACTGTTTTTTCCTCAATTTCTTCAATTCATTTCGTGTGATCTGCTGGTAGGCTTCAATCCCCTCAACTTGAGCAATCCACACAGAGGCGTCAATATAAGCCAGTTTCATCGTTAATCCCGATACGAACGAAGTTGCTGCAAAATTTCTTGATGAGTGCGGCGGGGGATATTGAGTTTTTCGGCATCATCCAATGCAGATTCCAGTGCATCCCACTGGGATGGAACAAACCCATTTTCCTCTTCGGTTTCTACAGGCAACACAAATTCAGAACCCGGCTGCAATGCAGGCGATTTGATCTTTAATACGCCTCCTTCAGTTACTTCGATTACCAGATTCATAAGTTTTTGCTCCATCATCAAAATTGTAATACTTTATCATACTACAAATTTTCATTGATAACAATTTTCAAATGAGGTTTTATATTCTATTATTCCAAAGCAATCTGATCTAAACACCAAAGATATCGAGTTGAACAGATGCCAAGAGCAAAATATTTACCATTAGCACCCATACAGTGTTATAAGAGATGCTTTGATCCGGTGTAAAAGAAAACCGCCTCCTCCCGGGCGGGGGAGGAGGCGACAGGGGAATTGGGCTTTAAACAGTTCTCACTTGTCTGTCTAAAACCTCTCGCTCGCGTTTTTGTTTTTGTTCGTGCTAGGTTGTTGGCCAATGGCCTGTTCTTATGAAACACTTCACGTAAGTTCTGAAATTCTAATTGGTTATGCACACCACTTATGTAAATCAGAAGTCGTTCAATCAAACTGGCTCGGCGGGAGCCTCGCCCTCCTTATCGTATGCGGCTCGGCGGGAGCCTCGCCCTCCC
>CAZEZQ010000008.1:0-20879 GCA_964516245.1 uncultured bacterium
AACTGGCTTGGCGGGAGCCTCGCCCTCCCAGGCGGGAGCCTTGCCCTGACGCACAGGAGTTAGGGGGGTAGATTATTTTATTGATGGTTGGATAGAATAATCCATTGATTTTTCGAAAGTTGTTGTATGGTTTATTTCATAGGTGAAAAAATATCCAGAAATTATCAAATTTCGTGTGATACTTAGTGTACGTTGTGATATAGTTAGGGTAACAAAATATCTTTTATTAGCGTAAGTTATTTGTTTTCAAATTGTTATGTATTAATGTTCTTGTTTTGTCCATTTGTAGTATGGAGATAGGTTGTATTATAATATATTAATTAGTACAAACCTTTATGAGGTATGATTTACTGTTTTAGCGAAAGTTTTTGAGCACTTAAGGTTATTGCTCTCTAAGAAATCATGCTTTTTTGCTAAAATGAAACGAATGAATTTGTAGACGTTGGAGAGGGAGTTTTTCAGCATTTGGCTTGAGTTAAGTTGTTGATGCGTGTTTGAGAAAGGTTTTTGGAAAGCGAAGTTGTATGATTTGTATGTTAAAATATTTGATGCAGTGGTCCGCAAAATCAAAGCGGTTGGATAACTTATTAAGCTCGCATGGATAACCTTGAAACTCGCATGGATAGCCTTTAAACTCGTTTGGATAGCCTTTAAACTCGTTTGGAAAACCTTGAAGCCAAGTCAAAATTCCCCCACCAACTTTCGAAGTCTGTGATATAGTTCTGAGCGGAACAGAAAATACACAGGCAAGAATGAAACTTCCAAAGTAACTGTAAGCCAAATAAAGGGATAGAGATTATGAAAGTCTATCAGCGCTATAAACCCAAAAACCGGATGGCCAAAGCCGGATTCACCATGATCGAAATGATGATTGTGGTGGGCATCGTGTTAGTGCTGGCCGGTGTGGGTTCGGTGAGTTATTTAAGTACGTTAAATCGCAATCGGGTGTCAACAGCGGTTTCGATCGTGAAAGCCCAAATGCAGCAAGCGCGGCAAGGCGCGATAGCGATGCGCCAATCAAGACGAGTGGTTATCGATGCGGGTGAGATGGAGGGCATGCCCGACGATCTGAGTGGCCAGCGGCTGCGCCGCGCCTCGGTTTGGGTTGAAGGCCGGCAGTGCGAACAGTTCCCCTTTAGTGCGCCAAACGCCGCGTGTAAAGGGCGCAATTCTTCCCCCAACGCTTTTCAGGTAACAGATGAAAAATTGTTGCCTGACGGTGTCAGCATTGCGGGTTTGGATGAAAATGTAACACCGGGTATAGGAGATAGGCCTGCGATTTTCTACTTTGAATTCAACCCCAAGGGGCAGTTGGAAAGTGTCTATTTCGAAGGAGAAGAGGAAACAACTCCTGCATTTCAATATCCTGCCGTGATTCATTTCATTCGCGACAACGAGCGTTTCGAACTCGATGGCCGCTCTATAAACTACGAGGAAATCCAATCGAATGCGAATAGATTTGAGTTTACGGAAGATTCAGGCAATTTCCAAGAGCGTTTCAAGGCGCAAACATTAGAAGTGGTTCGGTTGACTGGGAAAGCGAGAAGGTATCCGTATGGATACCAAAGCCCGTGGCCTTTCAGCTTGCCCGAAACAGTGACTGAGTAGGAGGAAACCATGCAAGTTCATGCAACGGTACATCACCGTTCGATACGAAAAAGCACAGAGGGGTTTACTCTGATCGAAGTGATCGTGGCGGCCTCAATTCTTGCGGCTGGCCTGCTCACCATCGTGCAAGTGTTCCCGTACGGGATCCAAATCAGCCGGAGGGCCGAAGATATCACTCAGGCTACCTTGCTGGCGCAGAGTATGTTTGAGGGACTGAAGACGGACCCCATTAATTATCCCATTATACCAGGCTTGCCTGATGTGATTATCCCCATCCCCGGCAATGGTTATGATGACGACACCAACAACAATACCTTTCAACAAACTTCGAGTGTTGCGCGCCGGATTCAAGCGGATTTGAACCACAATGGATTGCCGGATGTGGATTATGACGGCATGCCGGAGCAGGATGGGTTAGGGCTTCCGAATGTAAGGCCGAATGGTTTGGATGACGACGGTGATGGGGTGGTGGATGATAATGGTGATAGCGGCTCCGCCAGCCGCGCCAGCGGTATCCCCCCATTCTTTACGAGTTTTGCGGCGGACGGGAATTACCATTACGATCCCGAACCGAATATCGATGAAGAATTGCCCAATGGCAAAGACGATGACCGCGACGGGTTTATTGATGAAGATGTGCGGCTCGCTTCTGTGCGGGTATTAGGCAGGCGCGGAATGATGCTGCCGGTGCTTGCAGGTGATGGCATTGACAACGATGGTGATGGTGAAGATAACGATAATGATCCGAGTACACCCGCGATAGCCGATGGCATCGACAATGACGGCGACGGTTTGATAGATGAGGGCATTGATGAAGAATTTTGGGATGGGGAAGACAATGATGGGGACGGCCGGGTGGATGAAGATACCATGCTCGCCTCGTTCCCGATTGCGCCGGCCCGGTTTCCCAAACCCTTTGACCGTTACGGATGGCAAATTCGTGTGGGTGTGGTTCCTGACAATGGGCGTTTTGGTTTGAGCGACATCAATGGAGACGGGATACCAGACTTGGGTGATGGCATTGACAACGATGGTGATGGATTAATTGACGAAGAATTGCCCGATGGAATCGACAACGATTATCCCGTTCAACCACGTGAAGGCCTCAGTTGGCTTACAGGTTATACCCGGCAGCCGACGCAGGATGGCCTAGTGGATGAAGATAGTATCGCCGCTCCCCTGCCGAACTGGCGGCGGGTGGAAATTGTGATCACCTGGGGAGGAGATGGTGAAGACAATGACAATGATGGAAACGCGAATCGTGTAGACCCCTCTTCGGAAGGGGAGTTGGGTGATACTGGCGCGCGGGGACGGTTTCTTTCACGCCAAATCACATACAACCGAGTGGATTGGAGCGTGGATGAAGAAAAACTGGACGGCATCGATAACGACAACGATGGAAGAATCGACGAGGATTTGTATTCCCATGAATTTGTATTGATCGGTTTTATCAATCTCAACGACCCCTCGCAATCCTTCACATTTAAGGGGGGACAACCCCGGGGGATGGTTTCCTCCTCGTTGGTGAACCGATAGAGAATGACAAATCAAGAAACGGTGTGAGAGCCGGCAGAAGAGGAATAAATAATGAATTGGAAACAGAAGAAAATCCAAATCGAAACGGCTCCAAAAATGCCAGGCGATGGGCAATGGAGGGATACAGGCGGTTTCACGTTGGTGGAACTGTTGATTTCTGTGGCCGTGATCGGCATTTTGGCGGGAATGGCGGCGCAGACGTTTACGGCGGTGATCAATTCGCGGGATGTAGCCATTCGGCGGATTGAAGCCAATGAAACGGCACGGGCCGCTCTTGATTTCATTGCTTCTGAATTAAAAACGGCCTACATCACGCCAGACTCTGTCAACCCGGTGGAAAGCAGCCGTCCGTCCCCGCGCGTATCGGAAACGCCGCGTTTCCGTTTTGCCGGGATTCGCCGGGATATCGATGTGACGGATCGAAGCAATGCCCGACAGTATCCGATCCCAGGCGTGGGTGAAGACGACGACGGTGACGGTTTGGTTGATGAAGAGATTTTGGATGGTTTGCAAGGCGATTACAAAACCGGCTTTAACGGCCAGCCGAGTGCCGATCCGCTCGGGTGTGAAGATGGGGACTCCGCCTGTATCGATGAAGACATCGGCATGTTTCCCAGCGATATATTGCACTTCGTGAGCGCTATTGAAGATGAAGGCAGCATGGTGCTGCAAGAGATTTCGTATGGGCTTGATACCACCGGCACCCGGTTGATGCGGCGGATGGAAGTGTTGAATTTAAACGACCGCAGTCAATCCCGCCGAACAGATATTTTGGTGAATTTTGGACGGTTTATTGATTTGACCACAGGTGAACGGTTGCTGCCGGATCCGGTACCCATCGGGCGGGGTGTGAGCCGTTCTGAAGTCAACCGTTCGATTGAACATTGGGATAAAGGGACCGAACAGGGTTCATTAGGAGCAAATATCGAGGCCAATAATGCGTCAAATAAGCGGTTTCAAGTGCTGGCGTATGATGTCCGGGGGATTCGAATCAGCTATTGGTATTACGATTACAACCGGGGCGGTTGGCGCATGACGCAAGAATGGGATTCGGCCCGGGAGACAGCCTTGATGGGTTTTGGTGAACCCATTTTTACGCAACCCGCTCGAAACATCGGGGGAGCAGAAGGGGGCAACCGTTCGTTTTTTGAACGTTTAATTGTAAATGAACCAGAAGACATGTATCCCAAAGCAGGATCGGGATTGCAGTTCGCGATTACCAATCCCGGCGCTTTGATCACGTCTCCCGAATGGCAGGGGGCGGCCAAGCGAATTGGCCAACGGACAGACGGCCTACCCAATATGGTGGAAGTCACCATTTACGTGCAAGACCGTGAGCGGGAGTTTAATCCCAAACCCTTTACGCGGCGAATCTTTGTACCAAATAACTATCGCAGTCTTGGAAAAATCATGTAACGTTTTGGAAAAATCATGAAACGTTTTTGGAAAAATCATGAAACGTTGGATAATTTATGGTACGAAGGCCAAGCAGGCGAAGAGAAAAGAACGATGAAAAATTTCAAAACAACTCAACAATCATTTCGACATGAACACTATCACTCAGGGCGGGGCCGGCCGGAGGAATCTGGTGTGGCGCTAATCACCGTATTGGCATTGCTCTCCATTTTCGCGGTGGTATTGGTGGGTTTCACCTACAGCATCCGTATGGAAGAATTCACTTTGCAAGCGTATCAGGATACGGTGAATGTATCGGAGGCCTCTGAAGCGGCAATTCAAGGAGTGCTGGCCCAGGTGGCGCGCGATTTGGACCCTGATGAAGTGCATACTGTTTTGGGACGCCAACAGCCGCGTTATATCAGCCTGTTGGATCCCTGGGCGGTAGGGTATGCCGGCGGAGTGGGCGATACAGTGACCTACGACGCGCGCAGCCATCAGTTGGATATCCGCTCTCCCAGAGAATTGCGGCGGACGGATTTCCGTTTTTATCCAACGCCCATCCCCCTGGGTGTGGATGAAGATCCGGAAGGGGATGTGACTGGAAGCAACTCCGTAAATACACAGCGCATAAGCGGTGACGGGTTTCCTGGTTTGAAGGGAGTGGATGATGATTTGGATGGCATCACCGATCCGAGAGATGCACAGGGACGTTTGATGTCTGAAGACGACGACGAAGATTTTCTGGTGAATGAAGATCCGCTTGACCGCCGACGGGATGGGGTATTTCCTGCTGGAACCGGATACGACGCTGACGGCGACCGTTTGGGAGTATTTGACGAAAACTCGAAGATCAATATCAATTTTGCGGGGAACAATTTTTCGTCCAACGGCAATTTTACATACAACCAAGGGGTAGGGCCGCACGAGTTGGATTTGCCGGTGTATTTGTATGGCCGCGTTGTGCAATACCGCGCATTGACAGGAAATAACACTACATTTGGCGCGGCGGATGCGGAAAATTTGGCAAAAAATATCGTTTCGACCCGTTGGGGCAGCATCGACGGTGCCGCCGGTCCCCGTTTCAAACCGGGTGAAAACGATCAGGATGACAACAATAACGATAGCCCTACCATATTTGATGTGGTTGAATTCAGCGATGTGGCAAGCACCCAAAGTTTTGACGGTGAGCCTTGGGCGATTGTCGGCAATCAGCGTGATGATGACGGCGATGGCTTATTGAATGAAGAAGACGAAATTTATATTGGACCGATGACGAATACATCTTCAGGCGCCGCGTTGGATGAACCCATTAACAACGATGATCCAGAAAATTTCCGCCCGGGCAATTTTATTGATGATGACGGTGATGGTTTTATCGATGAGAATGACGAAGGGGTTGATGAACCGAGTGAATTCGATGTGTTTAGACCCCGAGGAGACGACCGGCCATTTGGCACGGTGGAAGACCTGCAGTTGGTCAATGGCATGAAAGGTGAGCCGGCTGCACCAACGGGTAACCCACCACATTTGCCGACTTTATTTGAAATTTTGAGCCAATCGACGACGATATACAGCCAATCCGACCAGATTTCCGGTGTGCTTAGCGGCCGGTTTAATGAGGTGGGGAAAATCAATCCCAATACCAGCACGAATTGGCGTGCTGTGGATATGTGGGATGCGATTCGAAACACGCAGCGCCAAGCCGATTTTCAATACAGCCCGCCGGCGAGAATTGAAGATCTAAGCGCCATGCAAGCCGACCTTGATGGTGACTGGCAGGCTCAAGCGGAAATCGATGTGCAAAACGGAGAAGCCGATGGCATTGACAATGACGGCGATGGTTTAATTGACGAACCCAGCGATGATTGGGATGGCAATTTTTTCCCCAGCGGCGATGTTGACGGATTCGGTGAGTCGGATGTGGGTGCGCCGGGTTATCGCAATGGACGCGATGATGACAACGACAACTTTAATGACGACGAAGGCCGTGACCGGGACCGCATTTCAGGCAAGTTGCGGCTATTGCCCTTTGATCAAAACCGACAAGGATTCGAGGGGCGTTTTCGCGATGAAAATGACCGGGAACTGCGTTCAGGATTGGTGGTGGAAGGAAACGGCATCGATGATGACGGCGACACCATTATTGACGATACGGGGGATTTCAACGGTGACGGCAAGTTGAGTTATGACCCCGAATGGCATGTAAGTGAAGACGCTTGGGGCGATTTGAGCGGTGACGGTTTTCCCGGCCTAGGAGCGGATATAGACCAGCAGGATGAAGATACAGCTGAAGGCGACATCATCAGCCGGTTGGAAACCAACAAAGACTTGGTGATTACCAACTTTGCCGACGATGATTGGGATGGTTTTGCCGATTTCTATGATCCTCAAGTGTTAGCGG
This sequence comes from uncultured bacterium, assembly GCA_964516245.1. Classification (GTDB taxonomy): domain Bacteria; phylum Hinthialibacterota; class Hinthialibacteria; order Hinthialibacterales; family Hinthialibacteraceae; genus CAZEZQ01. The sequence continues at coordinate 6,944 of CAZEZQ010000008.1, forward strand.
CGATGTATGCTCCGGAACTGGACGGTGTCGATAACGATGCCGATGGTGAAGTGGATGAAATTGGAGAACGTTATATTGCCGCATTTGACGATGACGAAGATGGGCGGATGGACGAAGACCCGCCTCAATTTCAAATCGCGCTCAATCTTATCGATTATATAGACAATTTCGCTCCTTACCGGGTATCGGAAGATCCAATGGTTCATGATGCTCTTGGCCTTAGCCAAAACGAGCCGGTGCTCTCCGACCCGGTGACCTTTCATACGTTTGAGTTGTATAACACGCGGCAACGGGCGTTTCATATGCATCCCCGGCTGCTCGCGGGAGCCAATCAAAACGTGCAAGACCGCGATATTTTTGATGAATTCACGCGCCTGACCATGCCCAATCCACCGCATACCGGCATGACAACCACCTTTCAGGGTGTGGAAGCGATACGCATTAACGAAGTCTTCCCCAAACCGGTGATTCGTCTGCAAGCGGAAGACGTGTTGGAAGAAGTGCGCTACAACCCAACGAATGATCCAGCGCAGGACGGACCGCAAGTGCAAATTACTGAAGGAAACAATTTTGAAGTGATTGAGGGAGACGGTGATGATGGACTGGAGCCCAGTGTACAGCGATACGATTCAAGCTGGGGTGCAGCCCAAACACCGGTGACGGGTTCGGCAAATCAAATCCCCCAAACCGGCCATGCCTTTCTCCCCGAAGGATTTCGGCATACTTTGAATCCATTTCTGCCGGTAGCGAATTTGGATGTTCTAGCGCCTGAGTTTATCTTCAGCGTGACCAATGTACGGCATCAAGGCAGCCAAGTGGTTCAAGTCGGGCTTGAAGCTGAAACGGCTGAATGGACTTTTGAAAATATTCCTAATGGTGTTTATGATTTTGTGCTTTACATACACCCCGGCCATAAATACCGGCCTGAAGTAACTTATAGATTTAACGGCCAACCAATCGATATGATTTCGGACGCCGAAGGTTTAACCACGCAACCATCCCAAGGGCAAACTCGAGAGCAATTTCAGCGGAATATCGCTCATTTTGTCTCAGGCGATCAGTTAATTCCGTTCCCGTTGAATTACCGGCTGGTTCCGGCCAATGTGCCCGATCAGGAGGATACTCTTGATTCGGAAAACCGGATTGAAGTGACAAACGAACAACTGACCATACGGATTACGGCGCCGGCTCCGACCACAGATGATTTTTATGTGACCTCATTTGACCGTATCGAACTGTTCAACCCCAACATCCAATACGTCGAACTGGTGAATCTGTCGAATCATGACATTGACTTAACCGGTTGGACGGTCAATACCCCTTATGGGCATTATGTGATTGATGATGACGACGACGATCCAATCATTCGGCGCATGAAACCCGGATGGGAAACGGATGACGGCCAGGATTTGCAATCTTCGCAAGGCCGGCCGGGGCAAGGGGTTCCATTTGAGAATCTATTTGAGGACACCTCCGATGCAGGAAGCCCGCTGGATTCGGAAGAACTCCGTTTGGAAGACAACAAGTTGCTATTGGCCTTTAACAAACAGGCTTTGCAGCGATATATCAATAACTATTTTCCAAGAGTTGAAGACCTGGACGAGCGAATTGTTGAACCCCGATTGGACAGCGATCAACTGAATGCTTTGCTCACCACTCTGCAGCAAAACCTGGATAACGAAAGATTCACTACGGGGCAGTTGAGTGATCAAAATTTCCGCCTGGTTGATTTTCAACAAGACGTGTTGGTGCATAACCCGGAACGAAAGCTTGTTACGCTTTATGACCCTGCAGGGAACTATGTGGATGCATTTGAATACACAACCACGTTTAATAACCGGATTGTGGACATATTGGGCAACGAGCCGGTTGCAGCGCCGCAAGCGGGGCGGCCCACATTAGATTTGATTGCTGCTCCCGGCTATAAAGGATTCGAGAGTTTCGAACGCGCCGACCCCACTCATTTCCGCACCGAACAGGTGGCGGTGGAACGTGGTTCAACATCCGGCCCCAACCCTCCTCATTGGCCGTTGCCTCCTGGCTCGCCAGCTCCGGCTTTTGAATTACAGGGTGAGCGCAAGGTTCCATCCAACATCCGGCTGGATGTGAAAGATGCAATAATAGCCGAAGTGATTTTGGATGACAATTCCGGTGAATTGCAGCGTACCCGTATTGGGGGTTATACCAGTGGCAATGATCCAAATGATACCGGTTTGACCCGCTTTCGGGATAATTTTGAGAATTCTCCTTTCTTGACAGATCAATTGTTCGAAGGATTTCGGGATGCGCATTGGAACGGTTGGGATTTTATTGGAGATAATTTTGAATATGAAGAAGATTTGGAAGTCGATCCAGCAGCCCGTGTGAGTTCGTGGGAAGCAAGACAGGCCATGTCGTGGGAGGCGGTGTTGAACCCCCGCCCCGATATGAGAAGTGATGTTTTCCCCGGTATCATTGAATCGCGAAAAACTTCTTTTTACAACAATTTGGGTGGATTTGAAAACTTTCGCCATGTGGATATGGCCAATCCCGACCAAGCAGAAATCGCAACCACGAATTATACGGCATTTATTTGGCGGTTGGGTGTGCGTGAACTGATCCGCGCGGGATACGACCCCGATGTGGATGATCAGTTAACGGTACGGGTGTTGGGGCGCAACGCGGTAGGGATTGTAGGCCGTGATTCCCGTTTCGGCATGCCGGTGGGTGAAGTGTTGGTCAATCCATCTTTCAACCAATTGAATCCGGGCAGTGCCGCACTAAACCAGCGCAGCCAAACCGAAGAAAATGAAGACAATATTTATGTGTTTAGCGATGACAATGGCAGATTGAATAATTATCGAGAACCGGTATTCGCCAAGCTGCGGCATGGGGATACCGCATTTACGATCGATTTGCGGGAAACGTTTAACTCTTTATCGCAAGATTTGCGCAGCCAATCGGGCGATGAACCGATGATCGAGATCGCGGTGATTATGCGCAAAACCACGCCGGATCTTTCACCCGCGAATTTCGATTTCAACGAACGTCCTGATTTGCTGCCGATTGCCAATGTGAGGCAACTTTCACCTATCGATGGCCAGTATACGATAAACCAAACACCCAACCCCTTCAACATGCAGAATGGATTTCCGCTGGGAAGTTTGATGGACGACAATTATTACTTCAAAGGGATCGAACTCTTTGGCCGGGGACGGCAAGGTTCGAATGACAACGAAGACGCGAACGAATTGCGCCGAATGCTGGCGGGAACCCCGGGCCGGGACAACACAGGCTATGTGCCCGCTTATCCGCGCCGACGGTTGGAAACCAGCGGCAATCAACGTGACAGATTGGATATCATTGACAACACGGCTTTTGTGAAGAATGCCCCGCTGGCAACCCTGGGTGAAATTTCCCGTTTGTTTACCGGCAAGAAGTTTGAAACGGTAAACACGCCAATCATTCCACAGCGCTTGGAAGACCGGGGGATGGACCGGGCGCGAACCTTCTCGAACCCCGAACTGGCTCAGCGGGTGAGTGGAGACAATCAATCGCGAATCGAGTTGGCCCAGCGCGAGCGGCTGGACCAGTGGGAAAATCAATACACCCAGCTCTACAGCATGATTACCACAGCGGGGCAAGGGATTGTGCCAGGTTTGGTGAACATCAATACCGCCCCGCGTGAGGTGCTTTCGGCTTTGCCCAGTATGCCCCCGCCTGAGTCGCCGGGGAGTGGATTGCCACGCGTGCAGGATCGGTTTTTGTTCAACTCGGTGGTGGCTGATTTCATTCTTGAAGGCCGCCAGCCTGGTGGGCACGATATGTTTTTCGGGATAGCCGATTTGGATGATGATGAAGCAGCGAGCGATTATTCAAGACGTAAGACAGCGCCCGATACGTTATCAGACTTTAAGGTAACCAGCGTGGGCCGGACTCGGAGGAGTTACAAAGATTTTGATGATATTGAAAGTGAAGTCATCAATACATTGAATTTGCAACCGCGTAGTGTGATTGACGATGTGATCAATTGGAATGATGTTTTCACGAGCACAATTGTCTCACAGCCGGATGACGGCCCATATTCGAGCATTGGTGAATTGCTGGCCCAGATAACGCATTTGAAACGGCGAGAACGCTTTTCTTCGGCTTTGACGCGCAATCAAGACCGTACCTTTGACGGAAATGTGAACGGAATTGGAGATTTGCGTCAACGGCTCAACGAGAACTTCGACGATGAACTGACGCCAGAAGATATGGAAGCGTTGATGAACCGTATTTCAAACCTGATTACAATACGTTCACGTACGTTTGAAATCGTAACCCGTGGGCGTGTGTTTGATGACGAAGGCAATATTACCGCCCAGCGGAAGATTCAAACCGTCTACGAACGTTGAGGTGTAATGATTGGCATGACACGCTGTTTCTTGTTGTGATATAATTAGGGAAAAGGAACGAAACAAAAATCGATACTGCCAAAAAAATGTGTTCACAAGTGAATATGAAGAAACCACAGGTTAGAATCATGAGACGAGACAAAAATTATTTTTCTATAAGTTTCTTACTCATCGGTATTATTTTGTTTTTTGGATTGACCTATTCAGGCATCGCTCAAAATAATAATGGGAATGACACCCAGGAACCTATCCGGTTTGATATTTCTTGCGCGAATCCGGATGTGATCTTCAGGCAAAATGATGTAATTCAAAACAACAATTTTGAGAGTGATGCAAGCGATGTTGGGACCACATCGGGATGGACGCTCATCAATGCTTCATTGGAGCAAAATCCAACAACGCTATCAGAACTGCAACTGGTCAATAATTTTATTCAATTGGCTCCCAACGGATCGATTGAAACCACGCCGAGTGTAGACCGTACGGCGAGCCGGTTGTTTACGTTGGAAATTTGCGCACGAATCGAAGGGGGTGGGCAGTTGCTGGTGACCATTGGGAATCAACCCACAATTACGTTTCCACCGGGTGGAAATTTCTCGCCAATCTTAGAGGGAAATTTTGTTGAACGAAGCATTCGTATTGATTTGTCTTTTCCTACGGCAGCGCAAAACAATAGGATAGAAATTTTCTACACCGGCAATGACGAAGATGAAGGTGTCGCTTTTGTCGACAACATTCAATTGTATCCCGATGGTAGTGGGGAAGAAGAAACCACCCCTACACCCACACCTCCGGCAACACCGACACCGACCAATACACCAACACCAGGCCCGAGTTTGACACCAACACCCACTTTGAGTCCTTTGGAGCCTACTTGGACACCGACACCGGCTTTGAAGGCCGAGTCGTTGCAAATGGTGGCGAATCCCCCGATGTTGATGGTTAGCCCGGACGATTTTGTAGGAGCCCAATCGCATAAAAAAATGGTGGAATTGAATCTTCAGGTGGTGGGCAGCAATGGGCAGCCGGTCGATATTTTGTCGATTGATCCAGATGCCACCATTGAGTTTGAAATCCAAAATCGAGGCGATCAAATCAATGCGGGAAGTTTGCTTGAATTTTTCGATCAAGGTGAAGATACCCGTCAGATTCGCACTGAAAAGATTCCACTTCGGGATGTGGTTTCTCAAGACGACCGGATTGTGTTTGTGCCTCAAAAGGTATTTGATGGCACAGTGCGGATTGCTGCGACGATCGAATATGATGCGATAACCGACGGCCAAGAACAACAGCAGGAAATACGTGGCACGGTTCCTCTGGTGATGCGCAGCACGCCCGGTTCATCATTAACCCAAACAACAGGCTCGTTTGATCCCACTTCGAACCAACGCGCGGGCCGCCAACCGGGAGATCGAGGTTTTCGTCCGGATGTGAGAACGAACCTGTATTTCCGAGAGCGATTGAAATAAGTGGAAGAAGCAGCGGTATCGAAAAGGGGTGGTTTTGCCACCCCTTTTTTTTAATCCTGCGAGACACCTTCTTCATAGAAAAATCGATCGCCTACCAATCCGCAGCCCGATTTGGCTTGAGCGAGTTCAACTGGCTGCATCGGTTCTTTGTTTTTGGTGTGATTTGTATGGAGACCACGGTTCCGAGAGGCATAGTTGACAGTACTCCAATCAAGCCAATTTCAGGCCATTCGCAACCGGGCGTTCGGGTTGGGCCAATACAACACCTTGATCGGTATAAAAGCCAGTAATCAGCAGTTCTGAGCGAAAGGGGCCAATTTGTTTGGGTGGAAAATTGACCACGCAAATTACGTGTTTCCCGATCAGTTCGTCTTTGTCGTAGAGTTCAGTGATTTGCGCGCTGGATTTTTTGATGCCCAGTTCTTCACCCAGATCAACCCACACTTTGTAGGCCGGCCGCCGCGCTTGTGGGAACTCTTCTACTTGGGTGATGGTCCCTACGCGCAACTCGACTTGTTCGAATATTTCCCAGGTGATTGACTGCATTAGGTTCTCACCGGTTTCTTGCCTACACCCAACCCGATGCGGGATTTGACGCCTTCGAGAGTTTCTTGCGCAACGCGGCGAACCGATTCAATCCCTTCTTCCACTGCTGCATGGACTTCGCTGGGATTGTTTTGCAACTCTTGGTAGCGGCTGCGAAAAGGTTCAATGAATGGTTCGAGGTGGGTCATAAGAAGTTTCTTACAATCCACACAGCCAATGCCCGCATTGCGGCATTCTTGATTCACCATGTCGATTTCTTCTTGAGTGGAAAAGATATTGTGCATGGCGTAGATGTTGCAAATATCCGGATTGCCGGGATCGGTGCGGCGTTTTCGATTTTCGTCGGTGACCGCAGTCATGATCTTTCTGCGCAAGGTCTCAGGCTCTTCAAAAAGTGAGATATAGTTGTCTTTAGTTTTGCTCATCTTGGTCTTGCCATCCAACCCCATAATGCGAGGGGTTTTGGTGAGGATGGCTTCGGGTTCGGGAAAGAATTCGCTGAAGGTGTAGTTGAACTTGCGCGCCAAGTCTCGGGCTAGTTCAAGGTGCTGCACCTGGTCTTCGCCTACCGGCACGGCGTCGGCGCGGTAAATGAGAATATCGGCCGCCATGAGAGAGGGGTATGCTAATAATCCCAAATTTATATTGTCGGGGTCTTGCTGCGATTTGTCTTTGAACTGCGTCATTCGCTCCATTTGCCCAAGAGGTGAAATACACGAGAGTACCCAAGCCAGTTCGGAATGCTCGTGGATTTCTGATTGAACCATCAAACGGCACTTTTCCGGATCAAGCCCGGCGGCCATCAAAGCCGCCATGGTGTTAAAGGTGACTTCGGGCAGTGTTTGAGAATCGAAGGGTGTGGTGAGGGCGTGGAGGTCTACCACTCCGTAAATGCAATCATATTCATCGGTCAGCCGCACCCAGTTTTCAATGGCTCCAAAATAGTTGCCCAAGTGAAGCTCGCCAGTGGGCCGGATACCGGAAAAAACGCGTTTTCTATTCATATAAATTTCCTAGAATAATTGATGTTCTTGTAGTGATTGTTAAAAATAGGTTCAGATTAAAGATACAAACAAAACGGCTCGGCAAGAGCCTCGCCCTCTTCGAAATGAACAAAATTTTTGCATTTGCTCTGGTATTATAATCGATGAATTTATCTTTTTCGGGGGGGAGAGGCAAGGAGCAATCAATTAAAATCCCAGGCGCTTGAAAAGGCGTTGGAGGGAGTGGTCAGAAACGAAGAGTATGCTAGGGCGGCCATGGGGGCAGACGTTGCGGCGGGGGATGGCTTCGAGCCCGCGAATGATGCTTTCCATCGCATCATGGGTAAGGGAGTCGCCGAATTTGACGGCGGCGCGGCAGGCCATAGTGTGCAAGGCGCGCTGCCTTTTTTCTTCTGTGCTGCCTTCATTTTCGATTTCGGCGAGTAAATCTTTGATAAATTCTTCCGCGCTGTCGAAATCCAAACTGGAGGGGGTGGACCGGATGATAAAGGTTTGCGGGCCGAAGGGTTCAATCTCGAAGCCAAATTGCTGAAAAATAGTCAAATTGTCTTCCAAAACAGCCACTTCACCGGGGCTCAGGTCGATGGTGAGGGGAAATAGCAAAGATTGAGAGGCCAGTGGTTTATTTTGCGAGGCAGTAAGAAATTCTTCAAACTTAAGGCGTTCGTGGGCCGCATGTTGGTCAATGATGTATAACCCTTCGCTGGATTCAGCCAGAATATAGCTATCAAGCAACTGTCCGCGAACTTGGAGCGGTTCAACTCCTTCGAGCGAGCGTACTTCAAATAGTTCGTCAGGTTTTTTTGCGCTGCTAATCATGTCATGCAGCGCGTTTTGTGGTTTTTCTTCTGCCCGCAAGGGGCGGCGATTTAAATTTTCAATCGTTTGCTTGGATGGGGAGGATTCAGATTCAGTTTGATTATTATTTTTCAACTCACGAATTTTTGTCTGTGAAGTGGGGGGGATTGGCTTCTCTTCTTTGGTTTGAATTGTTTGCGCCGGCTGCGGTTTGGGGGGAAGATCGGGCTCGACAGGTTTTTCGTGTGGCAGAGGCGGCTCATAAGTAGGCGTCTCCAGTTTGGCTGGTTCCTCTTTCGACCCGTCTTGATGGTTTGAGATGGAATGGCTTGATGGTTCTTTTGTATGAGCTTCTTGTTTGGTGATATAGGGTTTGGGTTCGTATTTTTTTTGTTGTGGTTCTTCGACCGGCGGCTCGAATTCTTCTTGCGTAGGCTGTGGAGGTTCGGGCGCATTGTCTATATCCCAAGCTTGGCGGATGGCGCGATAGGTGGCAGAGAAGATAGCGTTTTCACGGGAAAATTTGATTTCCTGTTTGGTGGGGTGTACGTTAATATCGATTTCTTCGGGGTTGATTTCGTAAAACAGAAATACAATCGGGTACCGGCCTGAATGAATTAAACTGCGGTAACCGTTCATCATCGCGGTGTGCAACATGCGGTCCCGGATATAACGATCGTTGACGAAAAAGAAGATTTGCTGCGCGTTATTGCGAGTGAGCGTGGGACGCGAGATGAAACCGGTGATGGTGACTTCAGGGCTGTCATAATGTACTGGGATCATGGCATCGAGAGTTTCTTTTCCGAATATTTGTTCGATGCGTTCAGGCCGGTTGCTGACGGCAGGATAATCAAGCGAACGGCGGCCATTTTTGGAGAAGGTGAAGTGAATGGATTCGTGCGCCAAAGCGTTCCAGGTGATGGTGGTGAGCAAGTGGCTCAATTCAGTTGAGGGCTTCTTGAGGAACTTGCGCCTGGCGGGCACATTGTAGAATAAGTCGCGCACGGTAACCGATGTGCCAACCGGGGTTCCTGTATCGCGGGCTTCGTGTTCGTAACCGCCTTCGACATAGAGCAACGAACCCAATTCTTCGTTATTGCTGCGGGTTTTTATTTCGAATTTGGAAACGGAACTGATGGCCGCCAGGGCTTCTCCACGAAAACCGCGAGTGTGGATCGTGTTAAGGTCGTCTGCTGAGTTGATTTTGCTGGTAGCATGCCGTTTGACGCAGAGTTGAGCATCTTCCCGAGACATGCCGCTGCCGTTGTCGGTGACGCGAATCATCCCCAAGCCGCCCTCTTGCACCTCAATATCAATGCGGCCGGCACCGGCATCAACAGCGTTGTCGATTAATTCGCGCACCACAGAGGCGGGGCGCTCGACCACCTCCCCGGCGGCAATACGATTGGCGATTTCGGGAGAAAGAATATGAATCATAACCCTCTAACCTAAATTCAATGGGTAATTCCAGGATAACATAATCTTAACTTACCTGGATTGGGAGATTTCAGCAAGAAGAAATTGCTCCTGTGAAGTTCTTGTTGGGGATGAAATCCACATGACGAATTTTTACAACAATCTCATTGTGAGTGGCTGCGAATACCTCAAGGATTTCAAATGAGTGGTTATACTTTGAAGAAACCAAAAAGCAGCGAGGTTTACTGATGTCCAACATTTTGGCCTTGTTTTTCGATATGGATCAAACCTTAGGGCGGGACAGCCGCAGCAATCAATTGTCGGTGGAGCGTGTGTTTCCGATCATAACCGAGCATCTATCGGGTGTGGATTACGATACGCTGTATACAGTGTATCGCGAAGTGAATACTCATCATTGGGAAGATTTTGACGCTTCGAAAATTTCTCAATTTGAAAGCGGATTGGATGTACGCAAGCATATCTGGAGGGAAACACTGCACCGCTTTGCTGTTGACGATGAAGAACTGGTGGAACAAGCGGCCTTGGCTTTTCAAAATGCCCGTGAAGAAACGTATGAGCTGTATGAAGATGTTCTGCCGGCATTAGAAGCCCTAAAGCCGGATTTTCGATTGGTGCTGGTGACCAACGGACATTCGCAAATTCAACGCAAAAAGATTGAAACGACCGGTTTGGACCAATGGATGGATGCCATTGTGGTGGCGCAAGAAATAGGGTGTTCAAAACCCAAACCGGGCATCTATCAACGGGCGTTGGAAACCATTCATTTAGAGCCGGATAACGCCTTGATGGTGGGCGACCACCCCGACAAAGACATACACGGGGCCATGCAAGTAGGCCTGCAAACCGCCTGGATGAAACGCCCGGATTCACGCAAACGGGATGAGGAACCCCAGGCGGATTTTGTGGCGCATAGTATGGATGAACTGCTCGAAATTTTGGCGCATAGCCATGCCTGATTTCAATTCACAAGAGGATACGCAACAACGCAAAAGACGAATCGTTGGGCTGGTTTGCACCCTCCTTTCCATGTTCTTTTTGGGGGGAACATTCGCGCTCAACAAAATGATTCTCAATGAGGGCGTGCATCCCATTTTGTTGGCATTTGTGCGTATGGTAATTGCCTGTGTGGTGATGTTTCCACTTTACCGTATCGCGCCACGCGGAGGCAGGTGGGGTCCAAAAGAATGGAAGCGTGTGTTATTTGTGGGGTTGGCTGCTCTCACTCTAGCGCAAGTGTTTGAATACAGCGGCACAGTGTTCACCACGGCTTCGAATGTATCGATTATTGTTTCCAATGAAGCCATATTCGCCTTGATTCTTTCAGCGCTGCTGCTTAAAGAGCGTTTGCAAAAAAGCACGATTGTGGGTGCGTTTTGGGCGATAGCCGGATTGTATTTCATATTGCAAGATGACCTGTTACGAGCTGAATTTCATACCGGTTCTGCGTTAACGGGTGATTTGCTTGCGTTGGCTGCTGTTATTTGTTGGAGTTTGTATACCGTGTATAGCAAGCGTTTGACCGATACGGGCGGAGCGATGACGGCTCTGTTTTATGTATCGTTGGTGAGCGCGGCTGCCTTTGGAGGGATTACCTTTGTGATGGGGATGTGGGCTGATTTGCTGAAGATCTCGTGGTATGTGTGGGGATTGATCTTGTATTTAGGCGTGACCGGCTCGGGCTTGGGGCATATATTTTATTATGCGGCGCTGTCACGGCTGCCCGCGAATATCGTTTCGGTAAGTTTGACTACTTTGCCTCTATTTGGAGTAGGCTATGCGATGATTTTACTGGGTGAAACTCTTTCTCCGCTCGAAGCGCTTGGTGGTTTGGTGATTGTATTCGGTGTTGGATATGCGGTTTGGCCAAGAGGAAGAAACAATTTGAGGAAGAAACAATTTGAGGAAGAAACAATTTGAGGAAGATACAATTTGAGGAAGATACAATTTGTTGATTCATAATGGCATAAGATGGTCGAATCCAAATCAGGATACCCATCCGAAATGATTTTTACAATTTTCTTTGTTCGCTGTGAGTGTTGCGTTCCCAAAAAACTCCATCGCTATAGCCTTGAATGGATGGATTTTTTTCGGCCAATTCAAGGCGTTTTTCAGCCATGCAGCAATACATCTCATCCCTTTCGATTCCAACATATTTGCGTCCCAGTTTTTTGGCTGCCACTGAGGTGGTGCCAGAGCCTAAAAATGGATCCAGCACTATGTCTTTTGGTTTGGTGCTGGCGAGAATGAGTTTGGCGAGAAGTTTTTCGGGTTTTTGAGTGGGGTGGTCGGTATTTTCGGGCATAGACCAAAATGGGACGCTGATATCGGTCCACAAGTTGGAGGGGTATGTGATTCGATAATTGCCCGATTCGGTTTCTTCCCAATCTTTCGGATTGCCATTCGTATCTTTGTAAGGGGCAATGACTTTGCGTTTCAGTTTTACGGCATGGGTATTGAAAGTGTATTTGTTCGACATGGTGCAATACCAAATATCTTCGATACAGTTCTTCCAGTTGCGTTTGGCGCCTCTGCCTTTCTCGCGCTCCCAGGTAATGCGGTTTTGGATGCGAAAATGCTCAGAAAGGATGGGGTAGATTAAAGCAGAGGTTCTCCAATCCGCACACACATAGATGGTGGCGGTGGGTTTCAATAATGGAAGCAAAAGCTGCAGCCATTCCTGCATCCATGAGACATAATCCATTCCACTGCGTTTTTTGAAATGATTGTTGTTGTAGGTTTTGGGTAAATTGTATGGCGGATCGAGAAATAAAAGATCAACAAATTTGTGGGGAAAAAAGGGTAATGCTTCTTGAAGATCTTGGCAGATGGTTCGGTTTTGGATTGTTTTGCGGGAAGTTTTTTTTGTGAGTATCAGTAAGCGTGTTTTTAAGTTCTTTTGATCCTGGTCGGTTAAAGTAAGTGTTTGGTTTCGGCTTGCGCGAAGTTCTGGGTTCATGTTTAGAGTTATTGGAGGCGGCACCCGGATTCGAACCGGGGATAAGGGATTTGCAGTCCCCTGCCTTACCACTTGGCTATGCCGCCAGACACATTACTGAACGTAACGAATGGCTGAGATCGTAATAACGGCTCACTGAGAAAACGCTGATTATTATTAAATCGCGCGAATCCTCTGTCAATGTCCGTATTTCGTACTCATCACCTCCTTTATTTTACCAGCATTTCTTGATTTTGTACCGCCTAGAGGTAATATGCCTCTCCTTCACGGAAAACAAGGCGGGTTGTAGACTTATTTCAATACTACCAAATTTGAGGAGAACAATGGCATTACAGGTTGGTTTGATTGGTTTTGGTACCGTGGGTACGGGCACGGTAAAAACGTTGTTGAAAAACAAAGAACAGATCTCGTGCCGGGCTGGATCGGATATCGATCTTGTTGCAATTGCCGATGTGAATTGGGATAGTAACAGGGGGATGGATTTGACCGGTATCAAGAAATCCAACGATGGGTGGGAACTGATTCAAGACCCTGATATAGATGTCATTATCGAATTGGTAGGCGGCACTACAATCGCCAAAGAGTTTGTAAAAGGCGCGTTGGAAAATGGAAAAGATGTGGTGACGGCGAATAAGGCTTTGCTGGCCTATTCGGGCAGTGAACTATTTCGTATTGCGCACGAAAATGGTAAAAAAATTCATTTTGAAGCCTCTGTCGGGGGCGGCATCCCCGTCATTCAGTCGTTATATGGGGGATTGGCCTCGGCGAAAATAAGTGAGATTCAAGGCATTATCAACGGGACCAGCAATTTCATTCTAACCCAAATGGAAGAAAAAGGGTCTTCGTTTGATGATGTGCTGAAAGAGGCGCAATCTTTGGGTTATGCCGAATTGGACCCGACATTCGATATTGAAGGCCATGATGCAGCGCATAAGATCACGCTGCTGGCTTCCATTTGTTTTCATACTCAGGTGAATTTTGACGATGTATACATGGAAGGCATTAAGAATATCACGGTAGAAGATATTTATTTCGGCCACCGGTTGGGATACCGATTGAAACTGCTGGCGATTGCGAAAGATTTGGGAACGGAAATCGATGTGCGGGTTCACCCGACATTTATTCCAGAAAGCAATTTGTTATCGTCAGTGCGGGGCGTTTTTAATGCCATTGAAACGTATGCCGAGGGGTTAGGAACCACTGTACAATATGGGCGTGGCGCGGGCGATCTCCCCACCGGCCATGCGGTGATTAGCGATTTGATGCAATGCGCGCAAGACAAAATTACCCGCCGGCCAATCGATTACAACAATTTCTTCACACAGAACAAAATCATGCGCCCAATCAGCG
>CAZEZQ010000009.1:0-16284 GCA_964516245.1 uncultured bacterium
ACCAGAATCCCAAAGTCGATCGCCCCCAAGCTTAACAGGCTGGCCGCAATAGACATCTGATACATTCCCAATACCGCGAAGATCATGGAAATGGGGATGGCAATGGCAACCAGGATTCCCGCCCGGGCTTTGCCCAGTAAGATGAAGAGAACCACAATGACCAGGATGGCTCCAGCGGTCAGGTTGTGTTGGACAGTATCAATCACCGCATCCACTAAATCCGTACGGTCATAGACAATGTTCACCTTCACATCATCCGGCAGAACCGGCTTGATTTCTAACAATCTTTCACGTAAATCTTCCGTGACGTTTTGGCTGTTTTCACCAAGCAGCATGAAACCCAAACCCAGTACAACTTGCCCTTCACCTTGGGCTGTTACCCCTCCCCGGCGAATTTCATGACCGATGGAGACATTGGCAACATCATTGACATAAACGGGTGAACCGTTGTAAGAGGTTAAAACAATATTTCCGATTTCTTCCAGCGTCTCGACCCGCCCCAACCCATGCACCAGCTGCGCTTCACCCGATGTGACGACTTTACCACCGCCAACGTTTCGGTTGTTCTTTTGCAGCGCTTTGTACACATCATCAAATGTCAGGTTGAATTTCACCAAGGCTTCAGGTGAAACGATAACGTGATATTGGCGTTCAAACCCGCCCCACGAATTAATTTCCGCTACACCGGATACTTTGCTGAGCTCCGGTTTGATCACCCAATCCTGAATCACGCGAAGCTCATCCAATCTACGGTTTGGATCGGTCGATTCCAGCGTGTAATGAAACACTTCTCCCAATCCGGTAGAAATAGGCCCTAGTTTGGGCTTGTTAATTCCTTCCGGCAGTTCAATGCCGGTCAGGCGTTCCATGATGAATTGCCGGGCATCGTAGACAGAAGTGTCGTCTGAAAAGGTGGCGACGATTTGTGACAATCCAAACTTGGATATTGATCTGACTTCTTCCAAGCCGGGGATTCCAGCTATGGCAAGTTCAACCTTTACGGTTACTTGCTGCTCAATTTCCAAGGCATTCAATGCCGGAGCGGTTGTATTGACTTGAACTTGAACCGGCGTCGTATCGGGAAATGCATCAATGGGTAGTTGGGTCAAAACCCATATTCCTGATCCAATGATCAATCCAAAAACCAAAAGAACAACCAGTCGGTTCGCAAGAGTAAATTCAACAAGTTTATGAAGCATTCATTATCACCTTTTGTATTCAGAACAAGCTTTTCATTCTATCTGTACAGAGGGATTCACGATCAATAGATCCAACACTGTAGAGATACAAAACAGGTACGGCGTTTTTCTTTCGCAAAAACGAATCTCAAATATTTGAAATTTTGAAATAAATTTATGATAGGGGCGCGCTGCAGCGCGCCCCTACACTGAGAGGCAACTTCTCACTATTCGCGAGCTGGAATCTAATGCACACACCCAGCTCCCATACGTGATTTCAAGAGTTCGGATTTCAAGACAAAACTATTGTCGATCACAATTTCATCCTCTGGGGATACGCCTTGAAGGATTTCTACCATCTGATTTGTTTTGCTCCCTAAAGCGACCCGCCGTAATTCATACAGATCATCTTCCTGCTGTGCAAATACAAATGGATTTCCATCGACTTTCTGCACAGCTTCACTGGGGAGCAGAACACGAGGACGATGATCTCCGTTCAACAACCGCGCTTGGCCAAAAAGCCCCTGTTTTAATACCTGGTTCGGATTTTCCACCTCGGCCCGAATTTTGAGCATACGGGATTGTGCATCAATTTGAGGGGATATCCATGTGACTTGTCCTTCTAGAGTTGTTTCAGGCAATGATGGAAACTCCGCTTGAACCAGGCTGCCCATTTGAATATGGGAAATATGAGATTCAGGGATGGAGAGATCAATCCACATGCTGGACAAATTTACCAATTCAAATATGGCTTGACCTGTTTTGACAGATTCTCCCAACACAGCTTCTTTTTCAACAATGGCGCCATCAAATGGAGCCCGTACTTTCAAGGTGGAAGATGTTGAACGTTGTGCACGTACCTGATCAATATCTTCTTCGGTTAAACCATAATTCAACAGTTGCTGCTTGGCGGTAATGGTTTCTGTTTTTGCCACTTGATACTCGGCCTCCGCTTGTTGGAAATCCTGTTTGGCGGTGATGTTCTTTTCACTAAGATTCTTTTCGCGCTCGTAGGTTAGTTTCTTGAGATGCTCTTGATCAATCGCTTTCAGGTATTCGCTTTTGGCTTTCGCGATTTGGTTGGACGCCACTTCCACCAAAAGTTGTCCTTCTGTTACGTTATCTCCCAGTTCAACATGCACACGCCGAATCACCCCATCAGCCAGCGGGGAAATATGGGCAAACTGATTTTGATTATATTGAACCTCACAAGGGAAAGAGTGTTCTTGCAGGGCGGAACCCATTTCAGGTTTTCCGGTTCGCACTCCCGCCATTTGGCTCGACCGGGCAGATGCAAAACGAATTTTCATCCCTTTGCCGGGTTGCAGTTGGGCAGCCAATTTTGGTTGGCATATTCCGCATTCACGTTCAAAAACTTGATGTTCGTTACAAAACAAGGGTTGTGAACCAGAGTTCTCCTGATTCGCCAATTCCGGGTGGCAAATGAAGCATTGATCTTCGTAAACGCCGTGCTCTTTGCACCAAAGCCGATTGAGGTCTCCTTGTTGGGCGTTGGGATTCACTTTCACTTCGGTTTGTACGTTTGATTTGGCCAGTTCGGGATGGCAGATCACGCATTCATCCTCATACACACCGTGTTCGCTGCACCATAGGCGGCCAGGGTCTCGCTTTTGGGTGTTCGAGGCTGCTTTGGCTTCGGTTTGCGCGTTCGCATTGGCCAGTTCGGGATGGCAGATCGCGCATTCATCTTCATACAAACCATGTTCGCTGCACCATAGGCGGCCGGGGTCTCTTTGCTGGGTGTTCGAGTCTGCCTTGGCTTCGGTTTGCGCATTCGCATTGGCCAGTTCGGGATGGCAGATCACGCATTCATCTTCATACAAACCATGTTCATTACACCACAAGCGGTTAGGATCACGCTTTTCGGGTGGAATCGAGGATTTTGAACTTTCATTTTGATTTGTAAATACTTCTATTACATTAGAGGCTGTTAAATCATTTGATTTTTGAAAGAAGTACAGAACTCCAATTGTGATGAGAGTGATGCCAAGAAGATTGATGATAAGATTGGTGATTTTCATAATTCACCTCATATTAATATGTTCTGAAACAAATAGAATGCAATCTAATTTGCTTTTAGAATTGGATGTTGATGTTTGACAGAATTTGATTGGTTTGGCTTTTTGGGAGAGAAGTTGCTTTTAAATGAGTAGAAATATTGTTTGGATGGAGTGATGGAGCTGTAATTTTGAATGAACGATAGAAGCGCAGGCTGCGCTTATTTTGATTGGAATTTGGTATTCGTACCGCGAAGTTGAAAATTGAGAAAGTAGAACCAGATAAATTTTTGGGTAAAAATTATTATACTGTGTCCAATTCCCATCCAAGTGCAAGGTAATTGGGATTTCCCAGCATTGGCATGCTGAATTTTTGTTCTTTGAAGATTGTATTAGGTTTGCAGCTTGTACTTGAGAAGAAGGTACCCCGGTTTCACTTAGATTATTATTCTCTATTAGATTATTGCTCTCAATTGGAGGGCAGCAATATTCAGAATCATTGTGGGTTGTATTTATTTGGCTGAGTTTACATAGGCACAAAAAGGTCCCTTCCCCTGCTGTTAGCAGAAGGATAAATGCGATTAACAAAAAATGGAGGAAGCGATTTTTAAACATGTTTATATTTGACTCGTATCATAAATTACCTTATTGCGATTGAAATGTCAATCTAGTTTGCGAAATTTTGTTTGTGAAATTTTGTTTTCCATAAAACTTTTTAATTTGCCTGTTCATCAGCATGAATCTCTATCGGAATAGAGCCAACAAAGAAAAGGGGCGGGTTAAACCCCACCCCTATTGATTGGCAATTGGTATTGAATTTCAAAACATCATCTTACAAATTTTGGATTCTACAAAACCTGCAAGATTAATTCATGGAGTTTTCTAAAATGCTCCAATCAAAAATGCCAACATCTTGTCCTACGGCAATTGAATGATGGAGGTTATCGCCGCTGCGTCCAATATAGCGCACTCCATTGGTGATGCGCGCATAGGCCAACAGGCGGAAACGATACGCACAATTATTCCATTCGACAATATCACCGCTGGCGTTAGTCGGCTGCATGGGGGCTAAAACCTCATCTGAGTAACCATTCCAAACAGGGGCCATGCTATCATTCATGCCGGTGTAATGCTCATTGAGAAAGTCGCCGCCATCCCGGTTGTTGCCCCAGAAGCAATCCAACAAGACTCTTCGTAAAAAGCCATCAGGGTGTGAAGCTGTGATTCTGAAAACAAGGTTTTCATTGCCATTGCGGGGCAAATTGATCTTTTCGCACTCGGCCAGTGAAGCGCCATCCGCATAAGCGACAGATTCAATATGGGCCACGACTGGTTCGTTGTTGATTCGCAAGGTGAAATGATCCAATTCGTTGGGTGGCAATGTCACTTCTTGCAGGGTGCCATCGCTGGCTTCTTGATAGGCTTTGACAGTGACTTCATATTTGCCGCGAAGCCCATTGGTGTTCCAGATCATGCGCAAATCGGTGAAACTCCAATAGCCGGATTTGTTGAGTAGATACAAGTTTGAAACGCCATCCACTGTTTGCGGGCCCATCTGTATTCTTGTGCGTGAAATGGTTCCATCTTCGTTGATGTTGTATTTCACCTTGTTGAGCGGGTCGTTGATCGGTGTGGGAGCGTCTGATGAATCAAAGGGCTTGTAGAGAATTTGATAATAATCCACATCGTCGTTCACACCAAACAGCCCACGGAGAAATAACTTGCCTCCAAAAGCGGCGGCATCAAATTCGGGGATGCGCAAACTGTCAGCCACGCTTTCAGATACATCCAGCAAACCATGCAATGGATCGCTGGGATCGGAAACGATTTCAGAGATGGGGGTTTTGCCAATGCTGGTGAAGAGAAACCCTTGACCGGAATGGCCGCTCACGCTGCTTTCCAACCTTTCTCCACCAAATGCGCCCATATCGCTGCGGGAACCGTCGGTGTCGTTATAAACCGCCATGGGGTTGCCTGCATCGATGCAGAGAGAAAGAGAACTTAATTCGAAATAGTCGTTGTTTGCATCCATGAAGATGGGGTCTACGCGAAGTTCTCCCGGTCCACCGGGTACCTCATTCCAACTTGTACCATCATGAACCGCGTAATACGAGCCTCCACCGGTGGTATTGGCGGGGTCATAAACATTGTTGTATGAAACATTCAGATCGGCCGGCGCGCTCCATAAAATGCCGCCAACGGGTTCGCCGTTGCCTCGAACAATGATGTTGTTCATCACGGTTGGTTCTACAGCACCAATGTTTTCAGCGGCAAAGCCGATCCCTGCGTAATAGCGATAATCATAAATGGTATTGTTGATGATTTCGGGTTCGCTATCTCCTTGTCCGCGGATTCCCATACCGCCCACATGGGCGATCAGGTTGTAGCGAATCGACGGAGACGAACTATCCAGGCGAATTCCGTCTGAAGCAGTGGAATCCAATTTGAGGTTGATAATCGTGGTTTCACGAATTTCCAAATCAGAGTTCACGCAATAAATGCCAACATCGGCTTGAGTAATGGTGAATCCACTCATCACCGTATTTTGATTTATGCCCTGGCAAAAGACGCCTGTGTTGTCGAGCCCCGGCTCAATGAAGGTTTCTTCGGCGCCGGATCCGATGAGGTTCACCTCATTCTTCATTTCTACAGTCTCTGGATACACGCCTGGCAATACGCGAACGGTTCGGCCCGCACTGGCGGCGCCTATGCCCTCAAGTATCGTGTTGTATGGATTCGAGCGAGAGCCGTCTTCTGTGCCAGAGGTATTGTCGTCATCAACCCAGATGGTGCCGCGATCCAAGGTGTATTCTGCAGTGAAATCATCTCGGGGATCATCTTCAAAATAATCATTCGCTATCGATACATGCAGTGTGTTGTAATCGAGCAGTTCAATTGTTAGCGTTGCGGTTTTGAAGCTGAATTCATATACAGCCGTAAATGGATTGCCGGTAAAGGGAACGGAAATTTCTCCCCAATCGCAATCGGTGGGGTGGCATTGGCCGTAGCCATGAACCAGTATATTGCCGCCCGAGGTATCCAATTGAAGTTTGGTCAACCCAAGGGTATTGGGATTGACGTTGTACCACGTGTCGACAAAATCGGCTGCATCTTGACCAATGGCTTGGTACGGTTGATAGGCATCGTTTCCATCATATTTGACATTGGTTGAAGCGACCGATGCTTTGGCGATGGAAGGAGGATCTACTGGAGACAACGAGGCGTTGACTGCCATTGCTTGATTGGAAGACTCGGCTTCTTGATCGCATGTCAAACACGGGGTGTTTTGCTGCCCCGCCAATGCGCTTGATTCAAGCACTTCGACGGAATGGTGCACGTTGTACTCAGAATATTGAATATAGTGAAAACCATTGGTTGTGCGGCCGCGGGCAACGAGTTGAAAACGATAGGCGCAGTCTTCCCAGGGAACAACATCACCGGCGCTGTTTCTCGGCAGCAGGGGTGGCAATTGTTCATCGAGATAGCCTTCCCAAACCGGCGGCATACCGTCATTGGAGCCACGATATTGTTCTCCAAGGAACTTCCCGCCGGAGCGGTTGTGACCCCAATGGGCGTCCAAACTGACAGAGCGGAGGAAACCGTTTGGATGAAATGCCGTGATGTCAAACACCAACTGCTGGCTTCTATCATTGACAAATTGGATGTCTTCACACTCTTCCAATCCAGTGGAATCGGAATAAAGCACTTCGTTGATCCGTACGTCCAAATTGCTGTTATCGATCCACAACACGATGTCGTCGAATTCATTATCGGGCAACGAAACTTCAGCGATCGAACCATCGCTAGTTTCTTGGAATGCGCGATAAGTCAATTCGTATTGGCCCATCAATCCTGAGGTATTCCAGATCATTCGCAGATCTTCCTGGCTCCAATTGCCCTCGTCGTTCAAGCGGTACAGATTGGTTTGGCCATCAATGGTGAGCGGGCCCATTCGAATTCGTTCACGGGCAACGCTGCCATCGGGGTTGATGGTGAATTTGGTTTTTGTGAGGTTATCGTTTAATACAATGGGATCACCGCCATCGAGCGGGGTGGCGATAATCTGATAATAATCGACAGGGTCGTCTGCGCCGAACAAACCTCTCAACCACAAATTGCCGCCAAACGGCGCATGATAATATTGTGGGATATGGAAGTCTTCTGCGGCATCTTCTGATACATTGGCCAGGCCCTGCAAACCGGGAGAAGCCGATTGAATGATTTGGGTAGTTGGAATGCGGCCAACCGAAGTAAACAGAAAGCCACTGCCCCCATGCGAGGTTCCACCCACTTCGCGGCGTTGCCCCCCGTAGGCGCCCATATCATTGCGCGAGCCATCCAAATCATTGTATTGCGCTGCCGGGTCACCGGCATCGATGCAAGGCGAGAGGGGCAGCAAGTAAAACGATCCATCTTTGCTGTAATTTCCACTACCGTCGCCGGCAAACAGCGGATCAGTGCTGATCGCGCCCGGCCCACCTGAAGCGCTTTGCCATGAACCGCCTTCACTAACGGCGTATTTTCCATCGACACCGCCACCGGGACTGCCTACATCGTATACATTGTTATAAGAAATTTGCGGAGTGGCGGTCGCGTTCCACAAGATACCCGAAACCGCATTGCCGTTTCCACGCATGATGATGTTATTTTTAATGATGGGCGATACGGCACCGATGTTTAATGCGGCGAAACCGATTCCCGCGTAATAGCGGTTATCAAAAATGGTGTTGTTGATGATTGTGGGTTCGCTATCGCCTTGCCCGCGAATTCCCATCCCACCAACACCGGCAATGACGTTGTACTCGATGCTGGGCGAGGAATCGGTAAGGCGAATGCCATCTCCACTGGTTTCGTTCAATGCGATATTGCTAATAATATTTTCGGAAATGATTGGTGAAGAACTTGTACATAAAATGCCAACACTGCCGTTTTGTAGAGTGAATCCACGAATGGCGGATTGAGGACCGACATTGAGGCAGGAAACAACCGGATCGCTGCCACCGGCGTCGATAATGGTGTCTTCAGCGCCCGAACCGATCAGTTGAACACCGTCTTTCATGGTAATGCTTTCATTGTAATTGCCACTGCGCACTCGAATGGTATGGGTGACAGCCAAATTCATGGCTTCGGCAATGGTGTTATAAGGATATTGCTCAGAACCGTCTTCGATCCCTGAGTTGTTGTCGTCATCCACCCAAATGGGATCGGGAACTGCTGGTGTGGGAGTGAGATCGGGCAACAAATCTTCAATGTCGATATCCCACCAGGGATACGCGCCGGGAAAGATATTCAAATCTACAATGTTTTCAATATTGACATCAGGGAAAACAATCGTCCCATCTGTGGTAGTGAATCCATTGGCTGAGCCCTCAGTAAATTCCAGGTTCGCCAATGTTCCAACCATTGGTTTCCGGTTTTGGTCGAACAATTGAATCAATAGATCATCGTTGATCCGTTTTATGATAGGGTCTATCAAAGTGAATTTGAAAATCGGGTCGCGCCGTATTCCCATTTCAGGATCGCCCAAAAGAAGATAACAAAACGTATTGTTATCCCAACCAGAGCCACCCCCTGTTTGTCCCAGGCTGATGCGTTCGGCTTCGGCCAATGCCGGACCCAAACTGGAAATATCCGATTCATAAATGGCGCGGAATACCCCTTTGGCCCGTTCATGGTTTTCTGTGGTGTATGAATTGACGCTGGCGCTCCAAAACGCAACAGAGCCCGAATCTTCCATGCTCATCCACGCTTCGCCAAGGCTATCTTCAGTGCGCAGCCGGTTGTTGACGCATGCAATGCTGTAAA
This sequence comes from uncultured bacterium, assembly GCA_964516245.1. Taxonomy (GTDB): domain Bacteria; phylum Hinthialibacterota; class Hinthialibacteria; order Hinthialibacterales; family Hinthialibacteraceae; genus CAZEZQ01. The sequence goes on from CAZEZQ010000009.1 coordinate 9,002, forward strand.
CGATTGGGAACACCGAGTTTTCCAATGAGTCTAACTCATCGCCCAGGTCAAACGCATCGCCAAATGAGCTGCTGCCATCCCAACCTTGCAGCCAAGAGGTATCTGAACCATGGCCGCGATACAACACATGGCCGCGGCCCTGATTGACCGCATCAATCGCATCATCGTTGTCGGCGCGCACGGTGGAAAAATCATCCGCCCCTGCGTGCAAGACTTCAAACGTGGGTGGATCATTGTAAGAACCGTAATCTGCGATATCGTTTACCGCTTGCGCGTATTTGGAGGGGAACGATGTGCTGACGCCGCGGCTGCCGTCATCGTTTTCGCTATTGGCCAGCAGCGTTGCGAGGGTAGGCCAATTGCCTGGGATCTCGCCCCGTTCGTAAGCGAGAATTTTTTCCAGTTGAGCGTTTAATTCTTCGCTTGAATTGACCGACAAACGCCCCACATACAAACTGGCCAGTAAGTCGGAATCGATGACTTCATACACATGGTCTGAATCGCCATTGCTCGCATCGGGCGAAGCAATGATTTTGCTTGAGCGCCCAGCGGGAATTTCATCCACATCCCCAACAATCAATACATAGATGGATTTCCAAAATGATTCTTCATAATACTTTTCGAGAAAGCTATCTATTTCGCTGCGGTCTGGCGCAAAGTCATCTGTATCTGAGTTCCCCACAGTATACAAACTGACATTCAAGCCTTTCGATTCTTTCCAATCGATAAACTCTTGAAGATCGTCTTCGTATTCAGGCGCGGTTAAGATGAGATAATTGGCGAACCGAATTGGTAAAATCTCGAGCCCCAAATCAAGATAGGATTCTAACAAGGCTTGTCCGTTGATCACAGCGGGTTTGTTGATCCATGCATCCCAACCGATTTGCTTGGTTCGTTCGGCCACATCCGCCCGATGCACACCGGCAGGATGTTCCACAGCAATTTCGACAAAATCGTGTATGGTAACCGCCCGTGATTTGTGAACCGTGAGAAGTGGAATACGGGCTTCGCTCACCGTCATCGCACCGGCCCGATTGAACACGGATAAACCGGTCCGATCATCCCCTTGATACTCGCCTTCGAATTCTTCGTAGAATTGCATGTCGATGATTTCAGGCGGAACGAAATCTTGTAAGTTTGTTCTTGGCTGCGAGGCTTGGTCCAATCCAGAATAACCGGCAGGAACGAGGGGATGTTCAAGTTCCAGTTCGCGGGATTCCAAGACCGATTTCCCCAACTTCACATTGCTTTCATTTTCACCAAAACCACTGGGAGATATGGCTAACAAAGCGGCCAATTGTGGAACCATGGGGCGGGCTCCGGTTGGATCGATCCCTAGTTCAGCGAGTTCTTTGCCGCTTTGTGGAAATCTTTCTTGTTCTTTCAATTCTTCGGGAAAGACGGGTTTGCGCGTGCGAATAGAAACCGAGTTGCGATAGCGTGCGCTATCCAGCAGTGGATAATTGTGTTTTCTTGGGAACTGGAACCATTCTTTTCCCTTCTCGAAACCAACCCCTCTCAATCCTTGAACCGCGGGCAATTCAATTTCAGTAAACGTTTGGCCGCCGTATTCAACAGGTTTGAGCCATACGCCGGGGATGCGATACCGGAAAACCGTTCGTTCTCGATTTGATTCTTCAACTTGAACGGAGACCGGAGACCCCGGTTTGGCGTCTTCGATAAGCGATATCCACTCACGTTCTTCTTCAGGTTGTTCGGGAATGGTACAAGACCAGCATATTTCTTCTATGCAGATTTCAGAACCAACAATCTCTACCCGTTGGATTCCAGATCGACTGGTGAGCGTCAATCGTTGCGGGCCGTCTGTTGGAAGGGCTGCGGCCGTACTGACCAGTGCGCCGTTCGCATTGTATGCGCGCAAGGAAGTTCGATCGAAATTTCGGACGGTTAGGGTAAGGAGATTGGGAAGCCCTTTGCACAACGTATCTGAAATGAGGATGGAGGCTTTGTTTTGGGCGGAAGTTCCGCTCCAAGGGACAAAAATATCCAGATTGCCATCATCCGAACAATCTTGAATTTGGAATGGTGTGATCTGGCCATTGCCATCTACAGCGGGAATAATTTCCATAGTTCCTAAATCAACCACTTTTACTTCTTGGGGTTCTTGATAAAAACGGTTGATTTCGATGCAATCGGCAGGTTCTGGTTGAGGCTCATCTTCTGGTTCGAATTCACAATCCCAACAGACTTGTTGTACACAAAATTGCTCGCCAACAAATTCAACCATACGAATCCCACGTTGGCTGGTAAGTGTAAAAATTCTCTTGCCTGAGCGTGGGCTGTTGTCTGCAGCGGTATCTACCTGATTGCCATTGTCGTCAAACGCCCGGAGTTCGATAGGTGCTTCATGCAAAATAGTCAACTGGAGTTGTTGGGGCGCACGGCCTTCGCAAAGATCAGGGTTCACAATCATGGCGCTTTTTTCGGCAGATTTTTCACCTGAATTGATTACGATACCGAGATTTTCTTCCCGAGTGCAAGCGAATATATTAAGAGGGATGGTTTGGCCATCGGCTGTAACAGCCGCGTAAAAATCAACAGCCCTTAAATTCACAGATGACAATCCTTGCTGTGGTTCCTGATAGACATCTCCCACCGAAATGCAATCCGATTCAGCCGTGGGGACATCTGGCTGCTCTTGCTGAGATGGAGTGAAACCAATAGCGTTTATACAGATTTCTTCACCAATCACATCAATTGAAGCCACGCCGGTTTCACTCTGCAAACGCACCGGCTGGGGTTGTTTGGTAGATGCATCCACACTGATTTTCTCGACAACATTGCCTTTGGCATCATAGGCAATAAATCCCACTTCTGCTGTACTAAGTACTTGCAATTCAACAAGTTTTGGTAGTTGATCGAGAGGAAACGCTTTTGAAGTAAATTGAATTCGCGAAGGTCGATCGGCTTCGCTATTTGAAAAAGGGATAAATACGTCTAACAAATCATCGCCATTGCAATCGTCAATGGCCAGGGGAATGATTTGCCCATTCGCAGTAAATGATGCGGAAATTTCGATCCCTTTCAAAGAGATTTGTTCCTGTTCTCGAACAGGCTTTTGAAATACATCCCCGACCAAGATCTGTTGCAAGCGATCTTGAGAGTAAACATTCAGTACAGTAATAAGAACAAAAGAGAAAAGAGTTAAGAAGATAGTAACTTTGTTTCCCACCAAATTGCCACACACATTTTTTCCCGTATACATAAGAACCCTCCAAAAATCTGTTTAACCGGTATTTATTCTTTAATTGACGATCCGGCAAAAAAGTAAATCCAGCATTTTGTTGTACCACATCTTGGAGCGCAGGCGTCCCGCCTGCTCTATATGTAGTTGCAGGCGAGGACGCCCACCAAGGCGCGTCTATGACCTGCGCTCCAAAAAAGACTTTTTGCCGAAACGTCTTAATTGCGTTATCGCTAACAAAATGTTCAATAGTAAACCAAAATTCATTACATCTGCAATAGATTTTGATTATGGTTATTTACTTGTGTACAATACAAAGTAAAACATATTGAACAACTCTAATATTGTCAACAGAAATTTGGAAGCGGTGGGAATAAAAGATTTTTAAAACAGAAGACCGGATTCGAGCTCCGCTCGAATCCGGTCACAGTTACCGAAGGCTGCTGGTCAGCTCCGCCAACGCCAACCTTCGCAACTCCGAAGGTTGCGACCGACCTCGGCAGTTCACTCGAATATACATCCTGTCGAAGCCGTGCCTAACCTTCTCTACAGCACCCATGCAATATATACGCAGACATCGTGCCATTTTACGAAACAATCTCTACTTTGGATTTAATGGAATTGATAATGCTTATCTAAGATAATTAAAATGAACGGGTTATATAATTAGGTAGATAAATATGGCGCAGAAATATTGTGAGTTTTGATTGATATGTACTTATACAGAAAGGAGGGAAAAATTTGCCTTAAGGAAATTTTGACATGACAAATAATTCTTTATATTGAATTTATTTATCCCAAAGGCAATAGCACTTGAAAGGTTGTGCCATGGCCTTCTTCACTTTGTACCGTGACACTACCTCCATGCATTTCAACAAGTTCTTTCACGATTGATAACCCCAAGCCGCTGCCTTTGGCGAATTCTTTGGAAGAACGAGTACGATAAAATCGTTCAAAAATCTTTTCACATTCGTCTTTTGGAATCCCAATGCCATTGTCTTTGACACTGAATTGAAGATTGGATTGGTTTTTATTTAATTGCACTTCAACTGTTCCTTGTTTGGGTGTGTATTTTATAGCGTTGTTGATCAATTCATTCATGGCCCGTTCGATCTTTGCGGGATCAATTGACGCCAGGCAGGGATCTTCTGTGATTTGAGAATCGATTTGTATCTCTTTCACATCGGCAGCGGGTTTGTTTTCTTGAATGGCGTTTAACACCATGTTTCGAACTGAAAGAGTGGAGCGTTCCAAAGAGGTGCGGCCTGACTCAATGCGGGATAAATCTAAAATATCGTTGATTAGGGCGGTTAACCGATCCACAGATTTAGTAGCGCGGGTTAGAATTCGTTTTTGTTTTTCGGTTAGTTCTCCCGCTACTCCCAGAGATAAATTATCCAAACTGCCTTTGATTGCGGCCAGTGGGGTTCGCAAATCATGAGAGGCTTGTGACACGAAGGCGGTTTTCATTTTGTCTAACTCACGAAGTTTCTCATTGGCGAGTGACATTTTGTGATTGGCTTCACGGAGTTCTGCCGTGCGTTCATTGACACGCTGCTCCAATTCATCGACCAAGGTTTGATAATCGCGTATGGTGGCGGGGTATTTTAACACAGCAAAGAGAATAATTCGAATGCATTCCAAGAGGCAAAGTCCGGCATAAATATTGACCAACAATGGAAATTCTAAGACATAGTTGTAAAGCGCAACCCCGTAGCCCATAGTACAGAAAAACCAAAACATTACTGGACGTTGGGTATAAAACAAAAAGTAAAAGAATTGCAAAACGATGATGGATAATATCGCCAAAGCGGAAAAGACGTGACCAAAAAAAGCGAGGGCTCCGCATACCACAAGATGCAAAAAAAATTGTTTGTATTTCAATATGATCTTCATGTATCAATGCAATCAATTGTGTATTGGGTATTTCTGTTTTTACACGTTATTCCTCTACATAAATAAATCAATAGAATCAAAATCAAACAAGTTAATATCTGGCGATTCGGCAAAAAGTTATTTTTGGAGCGCAGGTCATAGATGTGGTACAACAAAATGTTGGATTTTACTTTTTGCCGGATCGTCATAAAAAAATACAATTTAAATCTTAAAATACATCATTCATGCCTGCAAGAAACACAGTTTGCGAATGGATTCGAGCAGAAGACAAATTCTTTCTAAATTGTATCATGTGACCGTAACCAAAAAGAATGATTGATTGGGCCATGCTTGAACTGCCGCTAGTATACCACCCCCATTATGTTTCGCCACTGCCCCAAGGCCACCGTTTTCCTATGCCCAAGTTTGGGATGATATACGCCTTGCTGCTTGATGATGGCGTGGCTCAAATCAATCAATTCGTTCATCCTGAAAAACCCGATCTTAGCGAACTGGCTTTGGCTCATACTCTAGATTATATCTATTCTTTTATAGAAGGACGCCTGGACAGCAAAGCCCTTCGAAAAATCGGCCTGCCTTGGTCTGAAGACCTGACCGAGCGCACGATTTCGGCTGTAGGAGGCACGATCTGCACTGCCGAACTTGCGCTGCAATATAAGTTGGCTTGCAACACCGCGGGCGGCACCCACCATGCGTTCCCCGAACATGGTTCTGGATTTTGCATTTTTAATGATTTGGCGATTGCGGCTCGCGTCATGCAGCGGCGCAATCTTGCGCAACGCGTTCTCGTCATCGATTTGGACGTGCATCAAGGGGACGGCACCGCCTTTATTTTTCGCAATGACCCAAGCGTTTTTACGTTTTCGATGCATTGTGAGAAAAATTTTCCATCGCAAAAACAAATAAGCGATTACGATGTCTCTCTCGAAGCGGGCCTGCGCGATGAAGAATATATGGAAGCGCTGGAAATTGAATTACCCAAAGTATTTGAACGTTTCCAACCCGATTTGGTGTTGTATGATGCGGGGGTCGACCCCCACCAAGCCGACCGCTTAGGCTTATTGAAACTGAGTTATGAGGGACTAAAAGCACGGGACCATTATGTGATTCAAAAATGCATGAAACGGCGCTATCCCATTGCCTGTGTTGTTGGAGGGGGCTATAGCCATGATTTGGATGAACTCAGTTACCGCCACACGATACTTCACCGGGTGGCCAGTGAGTTGTATCGGGAGTATTTGGTGGGGAATGCTTCATCTGGAAAAAATGTCCCATTGAGAGGTGAATGGGATTCAAGCAACTCAATGAGAGGTATTGGGGAAGTGTAGGGTGAACCCTTGGAAAGAGGAAAGAAGTAAACAAACCTGTACTTTTTCTAGATCCAATCGGGGCCGGCTGTTTCAGGTCCGCCTTTTTTCTCACGCAGCCAGCGGGGGATGTAAACGCCTCCCCCCCGGAATATGTCTCCTTTGCTGCGAATACCGTTGCTTGGTTCGTAAAATTTCACTTTCCCGCCGTGAGCGGGAAAGTAGCTTGATGAGTTGTAGTCGTCAAATTGATCGGGACCAACACTCTCGATCACATACATGTCGGCATCAGGCCCAGCGTTTTTGGATGCGGTGTCGAATTCATAAAACAAATCGTAATCGTTCCCCCGTGACAGACCCGGCCGTACAATTTTCATTGCGAATGGGTCAGAGAGCATTTGGTTTATATAAGACACAGGTGTTGTTAACAATTTGGCCCCGAAATTTCTATTGTCACTATGCGATTCGATTGGATAACTTCCATTGTCTAATTTGTATTGTTCAAACGCGATAGCCAGGGTTTTCTGATCAGCATGGACCCGAGCCACTTTGGAACGAACTTGCGCATTTAAAAAGTTGGGGACTGCAATGGCTGCCAATATCCCAATAATCGCTACTACAATCAGCAATTCAATCAATGTAAATCCATTTGATTTTACTGTCATTTTTTTTCACGAAACCTTAAAATCTCAAATCAGATTTGAAACAATGAAAAGACAATTTGGCAAAAAGGTAAATCAAACAATTTGTGATACTACATCTTGGAGCGCAGGCGTCCCGCCTGCTCTTGATGTAGAAGGAGGCATCCCTTCTGCACATTATATAGATGCAGGCGGGACGCCTGCGCTCCAAAAATACACTTTTTGCCAGATCAT
>CAZEZQ010000009.1:16294-20543 GCA_964516245.1 uncultured bacterium
ATCAGATTTGAAACAATGAAAAGACAATTTGGCAAAAAGCTAAATCAAACAATTTGTTTCAATCGCATTATGCCAACGCTAAGTTTGTGTTTGATTCATGGTAGGCGTTTTCGCAAACGAAAGGAAAGTTATCATGCGCAATTTTCAAAGTTTTTTATTTGTATTTGTAATATTGACATTCGGTTTCAACTCTTGGATTCATGCCAATGATCCTGTTTACATTCCCCAAATTGATGGCGAATGGTGGCAAGTTGCCGGGAATCCCGACCTGGGCAAATATACTTCAGAAGACCAGCAGCCCGTCGATTTCGGCGTGTGGCAAGCGAAGGACCAAACCTGGCAACTCTGGTCATGCATTCGCAAAACCAAATGTGGAGGGAACACACGTCTGTTTTACCGCTGGCAGGGAGAGCAACTGACAGACTCTGATTGGACACCGATGGGGATTGCGATGATGGCCGATCCCAATTTCGGTGAGCAGGCCGGCGGGATGCAGGCCCCGCATGTGATTACGATTCTTGGCGAGTACTTCATGTTTTACGGCGATTGGGAACATATTTGTCTGGCGAAAGGATTCGATGGGAAAACTTTTTCGCGGATTTTGTATCCCGATAATACCTCTGGGATGTTCAGCGAAGGTGAAGGCGCCAATACCCGTGACGCTATGGTGATTTATTATGATGGCCGATATTACTGCTATTACACCGCGCATCCCAACCGCAATGGAGCCGTCTATTGCCGCACCTCAGAAGACCTGCGCCGATGGAGCGACTCAACCAAAGTGGCTTATGGCGGTTCGGCGGGGACCAAGTTTTATTCTGCCGAGTGCCCCCATGTGGTGAAATATGATGGCTGGTTTTATCTTTCCCGCACGCAAATGTATGGCAAAAACGCTCAATCTTCTATTTACCGCTCGAAAAACCCACTCGATTTTGGTGTTAACGATGACCAATATTTGGTAACCCGCTTGCCGGTCGCCGCCCCGGAAATTATCAAGCATGAAGGCCAGTATTACATGGCCTCACTATTGCCAAGCCTGCAAGGCATCCAAATCGCCAAACTCAGTTGGGTGGAAAAAGAATAATATTTTAATTCACGAAAACCTTAACGCTTCAACCGGAAGCAGACGTGAGGCGCGGATTGCGGGATAAATGGAGGCCAGGAAACTTACACCAAAGGTGTATAAAGCTGCGCCGATGAAATCCATCACTTCCATATCGCAGGGGAGATACTTCAAGTAATAGATGCTGCCGCCGCCTGGGAGTTCGGGGGGGAAGATCTGGATAAAACTGCAGATAGCATATCCCCCGGCAACACCTAGTATTGCGCCGATGGAGCCGACCAATAATCCAAGCAGTAGAAAGATTTTCATGACATTCCAGCGTCCTGCCCCTACGGCGCGTAACAGGCCGATAACACGGGTTTTTTCTGTCACGACCATAAACAGGGTGGCGATAATGTTAAAGGTGGCAACCAGGATGATGATTTTGAGAATGTAGTTCATGGTTCGTTTTTCTAACTTCAAAGCTTCGAAAAAAGCCTGGCGTTCTTCCATCCATTTGCTCACCCGGCCCAAACCGGTCAAACTCATGGTGGTGTCATACACTTCACCCCAGGTGGCGTTGGTGGCTTCTTCGCTGTAATCGTTCAGCCAGATCTGAAATGTGGTGATTTTGTCGGATATGCCTATAAGATATTGGGCGCTGGGCATAGAGATATAAGCGCGGTTGAAATCCAATTCAAAATGGCCGGTTTCAAATATTCCTTCCACCACAAAAGTCATGCTGTTGGCCATCGATTCAGTCGCGGTTTCGGCATTCATTTTCGGGGCAATCATGGTCATGCGGAGACCAATATACTGCCGGTATGACTTCGGATCCTCCCTGTTGGCAGGATAGCCAAACAGGTAATGCGCCATTTCTTTGCCAATTAGTATGCCGGGAGTGCGCCTGCGGCTTACTGGATTGTCAGGATCGGCAAATTCAGTGATTTTTACTTTTTTCCCGGTTTGGACTTCTTGCGTATCAGGTTTCAAACTTTTCAAGCTGCCTACAATTAGGCTTTCTTCAATGCCAGCAGTTTCTGGGACATGTTTGGGATTAATGCCCATGAATTGAATGCCTAGTTTGTTGTTAGTGCCGTAATCTCTGTTCATGACCAATGCCTGATTCACTACCGTAGGCATGCTGCCAGCAACGTTTTCGATTTTGTTGAATTCGGGGATCAATCTTTCATATTGGTTGAGGCCGTTTGGATAGCGCACAATTAGGTGCGATTGGCCTTGTAGAATTTTTTCACGCAGATCGTTGCCGAAACCGTTCATCACCGAAAGCACGGTGATCAGCGAAGCCACACCCAAAGCCACCCCCACCATGCTGATTAGGGTCAAATGAAAGATGAAAGTAGCCCCGCCTTGGGGCCGTAAATACCGCTTGGCAATAAACCACTCGTAACGCATGTTGATTCCTTCTCTAGCAGAATGGCCTTATGATAGCATCGATACCTGAGGGAGAAGAGCCGTGAACAAGACCGTTTTCTTGATGTTGATTTTGCTGCTGTTTGCCTTTCTCATTCGAAGCGTTGAGCTCGATTGGGTTCCGCCCGCGTTGAATTCGGATGAATTGTTGAAGGCTTTTGACGGCGCCTCAGTGTGGCGCACGGGCAAAGACCATCACGGCGCCCTTTGGCCGTTGTTTTTTAAACAATCAGGAGAATACAGCCCCCCGCTTTATATTTATTATGCGGGGTTGTTTGCTGCTCCGTTCGGCATGAACGCCTATACGGTTCGTTTGCCCTCTGCCGTACTAGGAACGTTGACTGTTCTCTTTACCTTCTTATACGTACGAGAATTGTGGGGGCAACGCGCGGGATGGGTGGCGGCTTTGCTGGTAATGCTTTCGCCGTGGAACGTGCATTACAGCCGTATCGGGTGGGAGGCGATATCGTATCCGCTGCTGCTATTAGCAGGATTGTGGCTGTTTACCCGCTGGACCAAGCAAACAAAATGGTATGAATTGATTTTATCCACGTTATGTTTTGCGTTGACCTTTTATTCGTATCCAGCGGCCCGTTTGTATACCCCGCTTGTGCTTCTGGCATTGGTTGCGCTGCATCACCGGGCATTGTGGGAGCATTTCAAACAAACGGTATTCGCTTTCGCATTTTTTGTATTGATCTCATCGCCCTACGCTATTGCAATGCTGCATTATGCCGAACAGATGCAGGCGCGCTGGAAATTTCTTTCAATCTTTCAACAAGACAACCCAATATTGCTTTTCGCGCAACATTATTTTATGCATCTCGATCCATTGTTTTTGTTTGTGAAAGGGGACTCCAACCCACTGCATTCGATTCAGAGCTTGGCTTTACCCATATTATTCCCATTTTTTGTTATAGGGTTAATCGCAATCATTCGCCACCCAAACCGGAATACTCTTTTTTTGCTGTTTTGGTTTTTGACGTTTGCGGTTCCTTCAAGCCTGACCTTTGACCGCTACAACATCGACAGCATGCCCAATGCGCTGCGGGCGACGTGTGGGTTGTGCATGCTTGAAATCATTTGTGTGTATGGCATTTTTATGTGGTATGAGTGGATTCAAACCGAAGGGTATCGAAAGTTGTTTCGTTGGATTTTGACAATCGCTGTGTTATTGAATGTGATTTGGATTGGTGTGTGGTATTATTTGTTTTATTTCCATAATAGCGCTGAACCCTTTCAAAAAGGATTACGGGAGTCAATCGAGTATATCGAAGCGCACAAGCAGAATTATGAGAAAGTGGTGGTTTCACCAAAAGTGCGTTTGCATCCGGTTTCGCTCGCTACATTCGCCGGAATGCCACCGCAACCGTTTGACGGCAGCGATTTCCCTAAATACATCATCCCCTTTTACACCTTTGTCCCCATCTATCGCGATTTCGGGTTTCAAGAGTATCAACGCTTTGGCAATATCGGCCGTTGGTATACGCAGTCTGAAGAGGATGCCTTGATTTTGGTAAGGCCGGGGGAAATTACCGTAGGGGAACCATTATTTCACGCCTTTGGTGGTTTTGGATGGACGATGTTTGAGATATATGAGAACCGGTAAAAAAAATAGCCAAGGGGGGAACTTGGCTAGGAACGTATATGATTGGAAAAAAATATACGATTGGAGCGTATCAATTTGTTTCATGCTGATTGGATTTATGCGTCGTATGTAAGACGATTCGGCAAAAAGTCTTTTTTGGAGCGCAGGCGTCCTCGCCTGCAACA
>CAZEZQ010000010.1:0-20255 GCA_964516245.1 uncultured bacterium
GTTGGTGTTTCCATACTTATTGGAAGCATTTACGAAAAAAATACTTTTTGCCGAACTATCCTAAAAGGACGAATATGATTGATACTTCACTTTTGCTAATTGGACACGGCAGCCAATCCGCCCAATGGAACCGGGAAATCGTTCAAATTGTGTTAGACATGCGAGAAGCCAAACATCCCTCCGCTTCATTTAACGAAATCGACCACTGTTTTATGGAACATGGTAAACCTTCAATTCCCGAAGCGGTAAGTAGATGGACTGGCGAAATGCGCCATAATGTTATCGCATTGCCTTTATTTCTCTCAATCAGCGATCATGTCTTGAACGACATTCCTAACGAATTATCCACCTGTACTGAATTGATAGAAAAAAACGATTCGTTCGCCATCTATAAACGTGGTGAATACCATGTATATCTTTTCCAGCCCCCCAAAACATCTGGTTTAATCGCAGAAAACTGTGCCCGGCGGTTTCAATCACTCCACCTCCCACAACAGAACACAGGGATCCTGCTCGTTTATTATGGTTCAAGCCAGTTTGGAGATTCTTGGGATCAATTGGGCCGCGAAACCATGGACGAATTGCAAAAACATTTGCCCGATGTACATCAAATCGATTTTTGTTATGGCGGCCATGTTGTGGCATTTTCAGCGGAACCCACTCAACAAAAGATCGATGAATTGGCGAATGAATGTGAGCGAGTGTTGATTTTGCCAGCATTGGTATCTGTAGGAGTGATTCAAACCGAAGTTATTCCTGCGGCGATTGAGCTATGCCAAGCGAAACAGAAAGTGGTCTACAATCATGACGCCATCTTGCCCGATAAGAATTTGGCCAAACGAGTTTTATCTTACGCGGAAGAGAAAAGTTCTCTCCTTTTTGAATCAACCCGTTTATAGCTGCAGCATTATCATCTAAAATGGCAATACACATGCAGTTCAGTTAGAATACTGTTTCCTGTATTATGTCTTTCAAGCCACATAATAAGCAATGTTCCCAGATTGTGATTGTCTGGGTTATGCAAATTCTTACAGCAAAAAATTTTTTTACGATTAAAGACATCCCAGCAAAAAGTCTTTTTGGGAGCGCAGGCGTCTCCGCCTGCGATAGTATACAGTGCAGGTTAGAGACCTGTGTTACTATATATTGTGTTGTCGTTTTCTGGATTTGGCTTTTTGCCGGATCATCATTAAAGAGTGGAGTTATAGAATGGTCGATGAAAAAGACATTGATTGGGTTGAAATCTATAGGCGAACCGCAGTTATCATTTTAGGTGGAGGCCAAGGGAAAAGGCTCTATCCGCTCACCAAAGAAAGGTCGAAACCGGCTGTGCCCATCGCCGGAAAATTCCGCTTGATCGACCTGCCATTAAGCAATTGCATCCATTCTGGATTGGACCGGGTTTACATTTTAACTCAATTCAATTCAGATTCGCTCCACCGGCATATTACACAGGCTTACCGCTTTGATTATTTTTCCCGAGGGTTTGTACAGATTCTCGCCGCGCAACAAACTCCCCAAAACACCGACTGGTATCAGGGCACGGCTGATGCGGTGAGGCATGCGATGAGGCGCTTTGCCAATAACCGGCCTGAATATGTGCTGATTCTTTCCGGCGATCACCTCTACCGGATGGATTACCGCACCTTGTTGCGGATGCATTTTCAGTTCAATGCCGATGTAACCATCCCAGTACTGCCGGTAGAACGCGAACGCTGCCAAGATTTCGGGATATTGAAAATCGACGAAGACAGCCGTATTAATGAATTCGTAGAAAAACCCAAAGAAGACCCGGTTTTGGATGAACTCAAAGTCCCTCAAAAAGTGTTTGAAGACCAAGGTGTAGCCGCAGATGGGCGCAACTACATCGCATCAATGGGAATTTACCTCTTTGACTGCGACACGTTGATTGAAGCATTAGAATCCAGCGATGAACCTGATTTCGGCAAACACATTCTACCGGCTCTTCTGAAACCCAAACGCGTCTACTCATACTTTTTTGACGATTACTGGGAAGATATTGGAACCATCAAATCGTTTTATAACGCCAATTTGGATCTCACCAAATCCAATCCTGAATTTGACTTTTATGAAGAAAACCGGTTGATTTTCTCCCGTCCCCGATTTTTGCCTGCTTCGAAAGTTGACGGCGCACGTATCCGGCAATCGCTGATCGCCGATGGCGCGATAGTAGCAGGCTCAAGTGTAGAAGAATCTATCATCGGTTTGCGTGGCATCGTGGCCGAAGGGGGCGAAGTCTATAGAACTGTAATGATGGGGGCCGATTATTACGATGGCCCCGATAACCGCTACGAAGATGTTGACCCTGGGGCTCCCCCACTTGGCATCGGCCCGCGTACAATCATCAAAAATTCAATTATCGATAAAAATGCCCGAATTGGGGCGGATTGCAAAATCATGAACGAAGAAGGCATTCAAGAAGCCGATGGAGATTGTTATTTTATTCGGGATGGTATTGTAGTAATACCACGCAGCGCAATTGTTCCAGACGGCACAGTAATTTAAATCAAGATTATAATTTAGCCAAAGATATTTGGAATTTTTTTCACAACGTTGATTGTAGGGGCATCCACCACGGCAGATGCCCCGAATGTTGATGATTTTGCGCTTTTGGTTCACATAGAATCATCTATCGTTTTCATGCAGACCTCGTTGCCTGTCCAGAATATGATTTACTATTGATAAAACCAATGTAAAAAACAACCTCTCATAAGGAATAGATAAGGGTTTTTATGTAAAAATCCAAAAAATTACAAATATCTCTTTACGTGAGTTGAAATTTCCTATAAATTAATCTACTAATCTTGATGAAATGATTTTTCATGTTTGTGTGTTTTAGCAATTTGAATTCAATCCACTTATGGGTTTTTTCACAAGTTATCCACAAGTCTCTATTTAATAAAGTTAAAGAATTAATATGACATTTTTATTTTGTTTGCTCTTCAGTTAAAGCGGAATGAAGAAGCCATATTTCTGCTTTGTGTTTTTTAAGTGTAATAAATTGAATGCATTACATGTGCAAATGTTACATCTTGATTCTTATAACGTTCAATCCTTATTCATTAATAAAAATTCGTAAAGTCTTTTCTCTTTTGAATTTTCACAACTTGGAAATTACTTTTTAGAAAAGTTATTAACAGGAGATTACATTGTCGGTTTCAATATTAATGGGAAGTCCATCCGATTGGAAAAAAATGCAATTGGCGCGGGATATCTTGCATGATTTTGATATTTCCTGTGAAGTGAACGTCTTATCGGCTCATAGAGCGGCAGATGCTTTGGCCGAGCATGTACATTCCGCACCAGAACGGGGAGTAAAAATTTTTATTTGTGGCGCTGGAATGGCGGCCCATTTGGCTGGGGCCGTTGCAGGACATACAAGCTTGCCTGTAATCGGAGTCCCCATTTCTGGGTCGGCCATGAACGGTGAAGACGCCCTTTATTCAACTGTACAAATGCCTAAAGGAGTGCCGGTAGCCACTGTGGCAATCGATGGGGCGCAAAATGCTGGAATTTTGGCAATGCAAATGCTGGCCATAAGTGATAAGAAACTGGCAGATAAACTGGTTGAATTCCGAAAGCAAATGAGAGAAGATGTATTGAAGGCAAATGAACAACTCACATAAAACTTTTATTAAATTTCAATAATCTCTTGATTTTGAAAAAGAAAAGCTTAAGCTATTAAGTAGATAACCGAAAATTAACTTTGATAACTGTTCTGGTGATTGGCCAGAGTTGAGGACGATGAGCGAGGAGATGGCGCTGTTACAGCGCCATTTCGTTTTTAAATCACAAATTCATTGATCCAACAAATTCTGCAACATATTGTACAATTGTTCGGTAATCTTGTTTACGTCGTGGTGTTCTCGAACATAACTGCGGCCGTTTTGAATCATATTTTTCAAACGTCCCGTATTTTTATTGTAAAAATCCACAGTGGCCGAAAACTTGGAAAAATCCCCGTTCGAACATATCCCCGTTCCATAATCGGCCAAACGGTTATCTGGGTCCAAATAAAGTGAAAACACCGGTGTCCCCCATTTCAATGCCTGAACAAATGTATTCGGAAATCCTTCATACTTGGAAGAGCATACAAATATTCGATGCGCAGCGAATAAGCGTTCTGTTTCATCAAATGAGACGCCCGGCAAGAATTTCAGATTTTTAATTTTCGCTGCCCGGCTCGAGATCGTTTCAAAATATTCTTCTGAATTCGCTTTGGGGCACACCATGGTGAAAGACACTTCAGGCATACGCTCCGCAAGTGCCAAAAAAGCCTCTGGGCATTTCAAAGATTCACACCGAGAAATCCATAAAATCCCATCTTTGTTATATTCAATCTCTTCGGGAATTTCATGCGCCGAGCGCAAAATCTCGCTGGAAATTCGTTCGTGCTGAAAAAGATTGTTTTGTTGCTCTTCGGTTTGGGTTAATACCAGGCTGGCGTTTCGCAATCCAAACCGGTAAATACGGCCAACAAAAAACCCCAACGTTTTTACCCGGGTACCATCCACATCCCAATTTGAAGCCGACATATAAACAAACGGTTTCTTCTTTCGCCGCGCAACAATCGCTAGTATACCGGTTTCAATCCCGCCCGCCCGCTGCAAATAAATATCGGTTGGCTGCTTTATGCAGGTTTTGGCGATTTCGTAAGCTCCTTTGATCGAACGTGACTGCTTGCTGCTGTGATAGGGGAGTTTTACCACATGAATGCCTTTATGCTCATACTCCTCATATTCGCCTTGGCCTCGTGTAACAAAGGTAATATGAACATCCTTCCTTTGAGCCAGTGTTGTGGATAAAAGAAACAATTGCAACTCGGCTCCCCCAAAAGGTTGTGGTTCTTCTGGCCGAAATAATTTATGTGCCCAAAGAGATAATACGGTGATGCGCATATTTTAATTGTTGTTTGGATGGCTGTTTGAGTAAAGTATGGCTGAATACTACCCAAAGATATTTGAAATTTTGTAAAATCAATATCCATTGGGGAGGGCGAATTCGCCGAGGCGAATGAGCCGGTTCTACCCACTATCTTCGATTCACCAACCGAGGCTCGGCGTGAGCACGCCACGGCGCATTTGCAACCTCGCCCTCCCCACAAACTCATTACCCGTTGATTTAATTTAACTTGAAAATTTGAGAGACAAATTCTCAAATATTACTAATCTCTCATCCCGTTTTTCAACTGCTGCAATCGCAATCCAGGGCCATCATAAATTTCTGTATCGGGATGAAAGGTATACCAAGAAAACCACAGGCAATGAATGGCGTTTGATTTATTTGTTGTTTGAATCATGGCATGAGATGAACTAAGCCGTTCGATAACCAATGGTTCCCCACCAACAGAATCTACTATGCGCTTGACTTTATTGTCCACCAATTCAATGGGATAGGCTTTTGCCACACCATTTGCCAACACTCCTACAATTCGTTCTTTTGGCGATAGTAAATTGTTTTTATGATTGACTGGGAACAACAATTCATCAGATGAATAGTAATCAGGAAAAAAATCGGGATTGTATTCATTAAAATAGCCGGTCTTTTGTGAGAGAACATAAGTCTTCGGGTGCTTTTGTTTCCATTGTTGCCAAGACATCAGCTGATAAGAAATTGTCTCAAGTTTTTTCCCTTTGTAGGGCCCCGCTATCGCCTTGGCTTCTAACTGGCACCACAAACTCTCTTCTTCGACCGATGGCTGCCGGTCGAATAAAAGAATATTGCTTTGATAAAGCATACCTGTTATGCCGAATTCCAACACTTCGCCATTCACTTCACGGTTCCAAACATTGACACAATCGCACAATGGACAAAAAGTTACTGCAAAATGAATATCATTCTTGCTGTCGTTGATACACTCATGATAAGCCAAAATCCGCAAAGGATAAGCTAGAGCGGTATTTTGAACTACAATACCTACAACGCGTTCTTCAGGCTGCAGCCAATTGGCCTGCGCTCCAGGAATCTTTCGTGGCGTGTTTAAGGTCGGGATTCCATTTTTAGGAAGATGAGTGGCTTGAATCTCTACATCGGCGCCTTCTGTATTGACTCGTTCAGCTTCTGTTGGGTTAATCTTCACAATTGTAGATTGATGAGAAACATTATAATCATAATCAATTTTGCCTAAAAATACGTAAAATGTATAATAACCTGAGATGATGACAATGACGCTAATTCCCACGATCCAACACCATTCTCGTCCTTGAGGCCACAAACAATGGTTTTTTTGTTTATTTTTCATAGTATTTTTAATTATATCGAATGAAGACAGCCAATAACAAGTAATTGATTTTCAAATGTTTTTATGCTATTCGTTAATGAAAATGAACTCCAGGCGAGGGCAAATCATCCGATACTGTAACATGTATGATGATTTTCGCTTGAGATGGGAAAAAACGAGTGTATCGCGTGGACCCCAAACCATCGAAACCTACCTATGATTGGTTGGAATACTCTCTTCTAACTGTATGCCGCAAGGTGTTTTCAGCGGCGGCAGACCTGAAGGCGCATTCTATAGAACCCCGTATCAATCGTGTGTTCCCTCATCAAGATTATCTATTTGAATTGGAGGGTGGCGACGCTCATTTTCAACTGATATTACGCCTGCACCACGGGATATTTTCATTTTGGGGTGGCACAGAGAAGATCAAAACCGCCAAAGTGTTTTCTGTGATGCGGCATGTGTATCAATTAGGGTTTTCTGCACCCTTCCCCTACACGTTTGATGCCTCGCACAAACCGTTTGGCTGGCCATATCTCATTTTAGATCCAGGAGATGGAATTCGCTGGTGGGAAGGATCAAGCAGTTTGCGCAATGTGCAGGATGAATATACTGAATCTTTAGCAGACGAACTCGCCCGCTTGCATACTCTGATCAAACCGGAACATCCATTATTACCCAAAATTGATGCATACAATCAATTAAAACAAATTAAATCCCGAACCAAGAATATTGACCATCCTGTGTTAAAACGATGTTTTGAAGGGTGTTTCGACCAATTGGAATACATTGCGGGCTTGAGCCCGGTGTTATTACACGGCCAATACGATTTTGACCATGTCCTCATTTCAAACGGCAATATCCGCAATATAATAGATTGGGAACATGCTGCGCTCGGTGATCCGCGCTGGGATATCGCCAATGCCTCACTCTCTCTACAACGCGATGGCGATCGTTCTCTCGCCAATCGTTTTTTGGCAAAGTATGTGCAAGTCTCGGGGATTCAAGCCGAAGATATCGGATTTTGGGAAGGTTTGGTGGCTCTGCAGCGTTTCGCATTGAGCATTTGGCTAAAATCACTGGACCCAAAAAGTTTTCAATCTATTGTAGGGCTAAAAACTCCGCTTATGGATAAAGAAAACGAGTACCGCAAACGGGCATTAAGACAGTTTGGTTGATCATTTTAGGAGCACCCCACTCGCCACGGCGGGCTATATCAAGATGAAGCACGAATGTAGGGTGGGCTTTAGCCCACCAACAAAACGTACGCATAACCAATTAGAATCTCAAAACTTGCAGCAAGAGTTTTATATGAAGATCCGGCAAAAAGTTCGAACTAGAAAATGGCTACACAATATATAGTAACGCAGCTATCAAACCTGCACTGCATGTTGTTGCAGGCGAGGACGCCTGCGCTCCAAAATAGACTTTTTGCCGAATCGTCTTTATATGAGCCACATTATTGAATTTTAATGATTTTTTATAGTTGGAGGGGCAGACCCCAATGTCTGCCCCGAATATGATTTTACTGTGATTAAAGAAAAGGAAGCATGTTAAAATCTACATATATTCATTTTTGCATTGCTGCTTTGTTAATTCTTATCGGTACAGGGCTGCGGGCATGGAATCTTGATAAACCGTTGCTCTGGGTAGATGAGGCTGAATCTTGTATCAATGCTTTAACAATTTTACAAACGGGTTATCCAACAGATACATATCAAAATTTGCCTATTTATGAAAATACTCTATTTCGGGAATGGCCGGAACACCCGGAATACGAATTTAAAGATGTGAGTTATTCGTCGAATGGATTGGCAATCTACCATGGATGGTTACCTTTATATAGCATTGCCGGCGCCTTGGCGCTGGGTGGAATTCAACCCGATCCATTGAATCCAAAACTAGAAGTTCTTCACTCTAACAACGAATTCTCCAAACGGACCTTGATCCCAAGAATTCCCTCAATCTTGTGCACATTTTTATTTCTGCTGGTATTATTCTTCCTGGCAAAATCTTTGGCCAACACAGGTGCGGCAAATGCCGCATTGATTGCGGCGGTTTTTCCACCCTTGATGATTTATTTGGGGAGACAGGCCCGATATTATTCGTACGCTTTGTTATTGTCTTGTTTATGCGCTCTCACAATATGGAATCTAACAAAACAGGGACGTTGGATCGATTATATTCTTTGCGGAATCGCATTTGTATTGCTTTTTTATACCCATATCATGAGCTGTTTTGTCATGGGACTTGTATTGTTATTTATGTTCCCCTTCACACTGGCACATGCAAAATCATTACTGAAATTCTCATGCATGAGTGTTCTTGTGCTTGTTTTCACTGTCCCCTGGCTCGTGGCCACTGATTTCTTGCATGAAACAAGCTCAATCCCCAAAGCGTGGCCCCTTCTAGAATTTCCTTTCGATCTATGGCCGATTAGCAATTATCTTGTGTTCATTGTGATTTGCGCCATTGGAATTATTATTGACGCTGTCTCGATGTTTTACAGAAAAAATTGGAGCAACCGCTTTACATATCCATTTGTAAAACTGCGCCTTTCATATTACTTTCTTACCGTATGGCTTGTAATGGCATTTTTTTGTTTTATCTATCTGATACCAGCGGCAAGTTATTGGATAGAGCGGTTAAAGATGATGGTTTGTATACCGGGAATTTTACTTCTCAGTATCTCATTAGAAGCCTTTTCTGAAAGCGTATTGAAAAAGAAAAATCTATGGCTTGCGATGTTGCTGATGATAGCGCTCTTAGTTGGAACAGGCCGTATGGATTTTTATAAAGAATTGGACTATGAGGATACGTATCGAGATATTTACAGAGAAATCACCAACATCTTTCGAGAACAAAATATCCCCTCGAACACAAAAATCTACGCACAACAAAATCATCAGCTCCCAATTACATACTATTCAGGAATCCCCGTTCAAGGTATCGACCCGGTTCGAAAATCGTTTTTAGATCAATATCCCGGCAATATAATCATCATCCAACATCAGATTTATGCGCATATTGATCAAAATCAAATTGATGAAAAAATAAAAATGATCAACAAGAAGAATGATACCAAACACGAATCCATCGATGCAGATCGTTTACATAAAATGACAACCTGGGATACAGTGAATGATTGGGTACAAAACACCTATCCCCAAATGAATCCAATAAATCCAGTTGAAGAAAAGATGATCGAATATTCAAAAGAGTATACAAAAATAAGCATTCGTTCTTTCGATGAATGGCCATATATGCGAATTGAAGAGAAATACATGCCCAATACTTATGATGACATGACTCGTTTATTCTTTTATCGATTTACCGATTTTCAAAACCGGCTTGGCTCGAAAGTGAATTTCATGGATCGTATATCTTCTGGATGCGCTTATATCATACCCAAGAATTGGATTATTTTCGATACGGATTGCGTTCTCGGATGGAAAGAGGAATTTGAGGGATAGGAATTACTTCAATTCACTGACCTATTACAAAAGAGTTAAATTTTATCCAAAAACGGATATTTGTTAATCAAAATATTGATTATTATTGTATAATAACTCTAACCCTTACCTTCTGCCTAAAGGCAAAAAAATGATTTCGTAAAATATTTGTAGTTCAATAATTAAACAACTAATTTGCACACATTTTCTATGTGTTATTTAATACTTTCTAAAATAATTCATTTTATAATATCATTCCATGTCAATATTAGCACGAGGATAAAATTGGCATCTTAATTGCTATCAATGTTGGATTACGTTTAATAAAGAAAAGTTAATGCGATTGTATAACATTTATAGATTTTGTGTATCCATTTAGCCGAAAAAAAATTTCCAGCCCCAACGGGGGCGCCATATGATAGCCAGGGGCAATCGCCCCTGGAAAAAAAGAAACACAAAACCCTAACCCTGTAATAAAAATGTTTTCAGATGGCTAAATGGTTACGATTTTGTTGTCATATTTCATTAAAAATTGGTGAATAATAAATTTTTTGAAAATTATTATTTACCAATTTGATAGTATAAATTGTATAGAACTACACAATAAAGTTTCAATGGATAGTTTCTAATGGGCAAGTTGTGAGAAATTGTCTCTTGGATTCTAACATGTGAATTGTGAGAAAATCTCTCTCAGAATGGTTTTATCTTTAGTGAAATCAGCATTCGGGGCAGACACTGGGGTCTGCCCCTACATTTATAAAATTTCAAATATCTTTGGTTAGATTTATGTCTTTCTATTTTGAAATGCTTTTTTAAACCAAAAGTTAGATTGAATGAAAAGGACTATAAATTTAAAAGAATGAATGAATCAGTGAAACGTGAAATTGCCGAATTGGAAAACCTGCCACATAACAATTCGCAAGGTTGGCCGCAATTTGAACTTTCCATCGTGATGCCCTGTTTAAATGAAGTCCAAACTCTTTCCGCATGCATTCAAAAAGCCAAGAATTTTATTACCGAACATGGCATTCAAGCGGAAATCATTGTCGCTGACAATGGCAGCACTGATGGTTCCGCTAATATAGCGCAATCATTGGGGGCGCGGGTCGTTCATGAGGAGAAAAGAGGATATGGCGCTGCTTTGATAAAAGGCATCTATGCGGCGCGCGGAAGATATATTCTTATGGGAGACAGCGACGACAGTTATGACTTTTCTAATTTAATGCCTTTTGTTGAAAACTTGCGAAGCGGTTATGATTTGGTCATGGGCAATCGTTTTCGAGGGGGGATCCAAAAAGGCGCCATGCCATTTTTGCATCAATATTTGGGAAATCCAATTTTAACCTTTTTGATACGATCTTTATTTGCCTCTAAAAGTGGTGATGTTTATTGTGGAATGCGGGCTTTCACAAAACAAGCATTTGAGACAATGCAGATTCGTTCAACAGGGATGGAATTTGCATTGGAAATGGTCATTCAAGCGGAATTGAAAAATATGAATATAGCCGAAATCCCCATTTCATTGTATCCAGATGGCCGAATGCGGGCTCCCCACTTAAAAACTTGGAAAGATGGTTTCAGAAGTTTTTATCTTATAATGAAGATTTACCTTAAAAATTTATGCTTCTCACAAGAAATGGTTCATGCCAAGTTAAATAAAGAATGACTCCGATAAGACGTTTCAACAAAAAGTGCAACTAATCTCTTAATGTTATTAGCGCAAGTATTTTTGCTGTTAGGAGGCGAGGCTCCCGCCGAGCCGCAATGCTCCCATCACCCCCAGAAGGAGCTCTCCCACCGAACCGCAGTGTGGTGTGTGGTGAGGAGGGCGAGGTTGAAAATGCGCCAAGGCGTGCTCCCGCCGAGCCGAGCTCTTGTTTATGCAATTTTCAACAAACCAAATTGCATAATTTGATCATAAGTTAATAACATTAACTATATGCTGATGCAGAGAGGATGTCCACATCACAAACAACGGCTTTATGCCGGATCATCAGATAAATTGACACTTGCATGATAAGCAACTCTGGCACGAAATCCCTACACCCCTGAGCGTGAATCAACCTGTTCATTGGCATGTTGAGAAACAAATTCAGATTTTGTTCTGCAGCCGCTCTGAAGACAATATCAGTTTCATGGCTTCGTCAATTGTATCGACTACATGGTAGAGTTCTAAATCTTCTTCACTAATATTTTTTTCTTCCAACATGACCTCTTTGATCCATTGCAGAAGGCCTCCCCAATAGCGAGAATCGAACAAAATTATAGGGAACTTTCGAGTGCGATGGGTTTGAATCAAGGTCAAGGTCTCAAACAATTCATCCAGGGTGCCATAGCCACCTGGAAAAATCACACAGGCCACCGAATATTTCACCAACATGACTTTGCGGATAAAAAAATAACGGAAATCCAAGCAGATGGTTAGATAGTCATTGGGTTTCTGTTCCATGGGCAAATTAATATTAAGACCCACTGAGACACCGTCATTTTCATAGGCTCCCCGATTGGCTGCCTCCATAATGCCAGGGCCGCCACCTGTGATGACCGCCAATTGTTTTTCGACAATTCGTTTCCCCAGTTCTCGCGCCATCTCATAACTCTGCGACCCCTCTTTTGTTCGAGCAGAACCGAAAATCGTAGTGCCATCCGGTATATTTTGTAATGTTTCAAACGATTCGGCGAATTCTGCCATGATACGAAATACCCGCCAGATGTCATCGATGCCCATATAATCAATCAGATATTGCCGTTCCAACATATCTTGAGAGAGATTGTTGGTATTTTCGTACGTATTTCGCTTATTGCTCATCCACTCTTCTCCTGCCAATAACTGGCGTTCAATTCCATACTTTCAAACAAAGAGTAACATATCCCCTACAATCAAAAATAAAAGACCTTTCTTATATCCAACCTTTAAGTCCCTTGTTTTCACAAAAAAGGGCGGCCATATCTGACCGCCCATTGCTTATTTATTGATTGCCTCTTATAGGCAGATTGCTTATGTGCCCATATGAAAGCTATTCAGATATTCAACCTGCTCTTCGGTGAGCTTGTCAATCTTGCAGCCCATCGATTTCAACTTGATGGTCGCAATCTGCTCATCGATTTTGCGTGGAATGACATGCACTTCTTTCGACAGCTTGTCTTTGTTCTTCATTACGTATTCCGCGCTGAGCGCCTGGTTGGCGAACGACATATCCATCACCGCCGCAGGGTGGCCTTCAGCGGTTGCCAGGTTCACCAGACGGCCGTCGGCCAACACGAAAATGGCTTTTTCCTTCTTGCCGTCTTTGATGGTATATTCCTGCACCATGGGCTTCACCTCGCGTGATTTGGTGGCCATTTTCTTGAGGCCCACCAGATCCAATTCTACGTTGAAGTGACCCGAATTGCACACTATCGCGCCGTCTTTCATCTTTTTGAAGTGTTCTGCGCGAATCACGTTGATATCGCCGGTCACCGTAATGAAGAAATCACCTACCTTGGCGGCATCAGCAATCGGCAATACGTAAAACCCGTCCATCGCTGCTTCGAGCGCGCGAACCGGGTCGGTTTCGGTCACCACCACTTTCGCGCCCAAACCGTTGGCGCGCATGGCGCAGCCGCGTCCGCACCAGCCATACCCGCATATCACAACCGTGCTTCCCGCAATCAGCATATTGGTGGCCCGCATGATGCCGTCCATAGTCGATTGCCCGGTACCATAGCGGTTGTCAAAAAAGTGCTTGGTCATCGCGTCATTCACCGCCACAACCGGAAACTCTAACACGCCCTGCTTGGCCATCGCCGCCAAACGAATCACACCGGTGGTGGTTTCTTCAGTCCCGGCCACGATGTCTTCCAGCAATTCTTTACGTTTGGAGTGCAGCACATTTACCAAGTCCGCCCCGTCATCCATAGTAATGTGGGGTTTGTTGTCCAATACGGTGTTGATGTGCTTGTAATAGGTTTTGTGGTCTTCACCTTTAATAGCGTAGGTAGGGATACCGAAATCATATGACAACGAAGCCGCCACATCATCTTGAGTACTGAGTGGGTTCGAGGCACACAACAATGCATCCGCGCCCCCTTCTTTCAGGGTGCGCATCAAATTGGCGGTCTCGGCAGTCACGTGCAAGCAGGCTGCAATTCGAACGCCTTTCAGAGGTTTGTCTTTTTTGAATCGGTCACGAATGGTTTGCAACACGGGCATATTGCGGTCTGCCCACAATATCCGTTCTTTCCCGGCTTTTGCCAGTTTGGGGTCTTTCACATCACATTCAACTTTTTTCTGAGCCATGAAATTCTCCTTTTCACTATTTTGTTTTTTGAAAAATTCAGTTCTGTTATTTCAATTTTTTTGCTACGTCGGTTTTTTCCCATGAGAACTCTTCGCGTCCAAAGTGCCCATAGGCTGCGGTGGAACGGTAAATGGGACGGCGCAGGTCGAGGGTTTTGATGATTTGAGCCGGCCGCAAGTCGAAATGCTCACGAACCATCTCCGACAGTTTGTCTTCGTCAATCTTTCCAGTGCCAAATGTATCCACATTGACAGAAACCGGTTGGGCCACGCCAATGGCATAAGCCACCCCGACTTCACACTTATCGGCCAGACCCGCCGCTACGATGTTTTTCGCCACATAGCGCGCCGCATAGGCTGCGCTGCGATCCACTTTCGATGGGTCTTTTCCAGAAAAAGCGCCGCCGCCATGACGGCCCACGCCACCGTAGGTATCCACAATAATTTTCCGGCCGGTCAAACCGCAGTCTCCCATTGGACCGCCGACAACAAACTTGCCGGTGGGGTTCACATGATACGCGGTTTCTTTGTGAACCAATTCGCTGGGGATAATCGGTTTGATGACATGTTCACGAATCGCTTCGTGAATGTCTTCCTGCGAAATGTCCGGTGAATGTTGGGTCGAAACCACCACTGCGTCGACACGTTTCACTTTGTTGCCTTCATACACAATGCTCACCTGAGACTTGCCATCTGAGCGCAGCCAAGGCAAGGTCCCGTCTTTGCGCACTTCCGAAAGGCGCTTGGTCAGTTTGTGCGCGTACATAATCGGGGCGGGCATCAATTCCGGGGTTTCATTCGAGGCATAGCCATACATCATGCCCTGGTCGCCGGCGCCTTGTTCTTTGTCTTCGCCTTCATCCACGCCCATGGCGATATCCGGCGATTGCTTATCGAGAGAAACCAACACCCCGCAGGTGTTGCAGTCAAATCCATATTCGGCATTGTTGTAGCCGATTTCATCCACCACTTTGCGGGCGATTTCGTTATATTGCACATTCGCCTTGGTGGTGATTTCACCGGCGATAACAATCAAGCCGGTGGTGATCATCGTTTCGCATGCGACCCGCGACATGGGATCTTCGGAAAATAGCGCGTCTACGATGCCATCCGAAATCTGATCCGCCATCTTATCTGGATGGCCTTCCGTGACAGACTCCGATGTTACGATACGTTCTTGAGCCATAATGAACCTCTTCCTTCCAGTGTATTTTTCGTTTTGGGGTGATCAGCACACATCCCAAATCAGGCACACTCTTGACGTGTACTCATTAACAGGGTTTAATTATATCGCTTTATCCGTATATATGCAAGTAACAATGAACGAATCTACTGAACCAATTAAAATTTTTAAGGCTCTCTCCGAAGAAACCCGCCTGCGCATCCTTTGGCTGTTGGACGAACGCGAGCTGAGCGTGAACGATGTGGTGGAAACCCTAAACAGCACCCAATCCCGCATCTCACGCCACCTCACCGTCCTCAAAGAAGCGGGCTTTTTGGATTTGCGCCGTGAAGGCACTTGGTCTTACTACCGCAAAGCCGATGAAGAACGCCAAACCAAAGAAATTACTCAGGCGTGGGAACTGGTGCGCGACTGGGCCAAAAACCATCCCCAGGCCGAACGCGACCGCAGAACCCTGCGCAAAGTGGTTCAGCGCAAAAAAAACGAGAGCCGCCGCTTTTTCGGTAAATACGCCGACCGCTGGGATACCCTCCGCAGCCAAATTTGTGGTGACTTGGTCACCACTCAGGCGATGGAATCGCTCATCCCGCCGACCCTCACCGTCGCCGATGTCGGCACTGGCACCGGCCATCTGCTGATCCCCCTGGCCCGCGTGGTCCATCGTGTAATCGGGGTAGACAATACCAAAGCAATGCTTGACGTCGCCCAGGCCAAGGCGCATGAAATTGGAGTGGACAACGCAGAATTCCGCCTGGGCGAGATGGATGACCTGCCTTTCGAAGACAACGAACTCGACGCGGTTTTTGCCGGGCTTGTTTTACATCACGCGCCCGATCCACAAACCGCCATTCACGAAATGGCCCGAGTGGTCAAACCCGGCGCCACTGTCACCATTATCGATCTGCAGCGCCATCACGAAGAATGGCTGCGCGAAGAACTCGCCGACCAATGGCTCGGTTTCGAAGAAGACGATTTACAACGCTGGTTTCAAAAGGCGGGCCTCAAACACCTGCGCTGGATGGAAGGCATCCAAGTGCAGCAATCACAAAATGGAAAAAAATCTCTCCACTCCAACCTCAGAAGTTTTGTGTTTTATGGCCGAAAGCCCCGTCTGTAATTCCTTTGCCAATTACACATAAAAAAAAGAGGCTCAGCAAATTTCCATCTAAAACTAGCCAAAGATATTTGAAATATTAGAAATGTAGGGGAAAACTCGAGTGTCTGCCTCGAATGCTGAATTCACTGAAGATAAATTCTGAGAGAGATTTTCGCACAATTCACAAATAAGAATCTAAAAACAACACCATATATAACACAAATATTCTTTGGAGGGTGAGTATTCTTTTTTAACCAAGAATATACGATCTATTTCTAGGTGAAATATATAATTCATATCGAAACGGTATTCTATTATTTTTATTCAACATGCCCTTTACTAATCCATTGCAACAGTTAACCCTATAAATAAACCCAAAAAGAATTGAACTCAAACGATGACACTCATTTTTATCGGTATATGGATATTTATGCTCGTTCTCGGTCTCAGCGCTATCGCTGCATTGATCTGGGCTATTCGAACCAATCAATTCCAAAACTTTCAACAAGGCGCCCAATCCATTTTTGATGAAGAAGAACCCATTGGCGAAATGACAGACCGTTTTCCCGAACAAGACAATCGCGATAAGCATCCGGGCGATTAGAAAGGCAAACAATCGTGGTAGACCCAGCGGGAGCATCTGGCCCCAGACGCGCGAAATTGATGGTTCGCTTGTTTCAACAACCGGCAACTGTATATCATGCATTTTATACAAGCGCACTTTTCTGGTTTTGCACTTCGCTTCTGTTTGTTTTGGGATATTGGGTTATTTCTCATTTTCCCGAATCCATTGCCAGACCGTCATGGCTTCAACCAAATCGAATTCAACGGGTGTTTTCCACTTTTATGGAAGTAGGCTGGCTGCCATTAAGCGCTGGTGGTTTTGTATTTTGGTATCTCTCGCGCAGGAAGGCTCTGCATCCCGCGATTATTGAATACATTCCCCTGGCGGTCTTTTATTGGAATTTTGTGGTTTTGGGAGCGTTCGTTTGGAATTGGATGGTTGAGTATCCCGCTTTCCGGCTTGGGATCCCTTGGATTCTCTCTCTCGCCCTTGGCTTGGGGTTATGCGTTCCAGTTTTTATCCAGAATTTCTCATCCTGGTTGTTTGTATGCCAAAATAACATCCGGCTCACGCGAGCTTGGTTCGGGGCAGCCAATGCTTGGATTGTAATCTACGTCTTGCTATTGTTCGCCGCTTGTATGGATTGGCTGGCGTCCACAGAAGAATACTCCTGGTTTTGGATCGATTTTCAACGGATGGCCGTAACATTGCAAAGCACATTATTTTTGGGCTTGGCTCTAAATTCACTAGGCGGTTTTCTTTCATATACCCTGTTACGAAAGCGCTTCCTTAACCCCTCCCTACTCGTGTTTTCTTTCTTGATTTTACTCTATTTGAACGGTTTGGCTTTTATCGTTCTGGTGTGGAATGTATTGAATTTCGGCCAAGCGATTACAGTATATTATCCATGGTGGTTGTCTCTACTTCTTTTCGGCATCTTCTACATCCCACTCAATTATCGAAATCTCCGCCACCGTTTTTCTGAGATCATCGAAACGAAACGGAAAGTTCAATATGGCTCTTGAACCAGCAAATCCAGCAACAACCAATGTATCCGCAACGACAGCGGGAACGGGAGAGATCCCCACAAGAAAGATGATCGATCAATCCTGCCGGGATGTCATCGTACTCTGGTATGCCAGTGCTGTGTTCTGGCTGATGGTGGGAACCGTTTTGGCAGTCATTTCGTCCATCAAACTTCACTCCCCTGAATTTTTAACTGACTGGAGCTTTTTAACCTTCGGCCGCGCCCGTACGGCTCATCTCAACACCATGGCCTATGGCTGGGCGTCGATGGCCGGGATCGGCACCTTGTTTTGGCTGCAGGCCCGCTTGTGTAAGGTTCGCCTCCCCTACCGCGAAGCCCTATACCTCTTTGCCTGGTATTGGAACGCGGTCGTGTTATACGGAACCTGGCAGATTCTGATTGGCAACAGCAGCAGCGTTG
Organism: uncultured bacterium; assembly: GCA_964516245.1. Taxonomy (GTDB): domain Bacteria; phylum Hinthialibacterota; class Hinthialibacteria; order Hinthialibacterales; family Hinthialibacteraceae; genus CAZEZQ01. The sequence continues at coordinate 18,264 of CAZEZQ010000010.1, forward strand.
AATGGTTGGAGTTCCCCTGGTATGTCTCATTTTTGATCGGCGCCGCTTTCGTCGCCATCATCGCAACAACTATCAAAACCCAAGTGCTGCGCAACGAAAAGCACATCTATGTTTCACAGTGGTATTTATTCGGCGCCACCATTTGGTTTCCCATCCTCTACATCTGCGCGATTATTTTGATTCACAGCCCAGCGGCAACGGGAATCGCCAAAGCAACCGCAAACTGGTGGTATGCCCATAATGTGTTGGGCCTATGGTTAACTCCCATTGGCTTGGCGGCGGCTTATTATTTTATCCCCAAAGTGATCGGCCAGCCGGTGCATAGTTATTACCTCTCGATTCTCGGATTTTGGACCTTGGCCATCTTTTACAATTGGGCGGGCACCCACCACTTGGTTGGGGGTCCAATCCCTGCATGGGTGGTTACAGTTGGCATCGTGGGCAGCATGATGATGTTCATCCCTGTGATTACGGTTGCGATCAATCATCATTTCACCATGGTGGGCCACTTTCACAAATTGTTGTATAGCCCCACTTTGCGGTTTGTTGTTTTCGGAGCCATGTCTTATACCGTGGTAAGCGTGCAGGGCTCGTTAATGGCCCTGCGAACGGTCAACGAAACCACCCATTTTACCCATTACACCATTGCCCATGCCCATTTGGGCGTGTATTCGTTTTTCACCATGATCATGTTTGGCTCTATGTATTACATCATGCCCCGGCTGGTGCAGCGCGAATGGATTAGTTCACGTCTAATCAAAATTCATTTCTGGGGCACCGCCCTCGGCATTATCATCTATTTTGTTGGGCTCACCTGGGGGGGATGGATGCAGGGGCGCATGCTAATCAATGCCGATGTCCCCTTTATGGAAACCGTCAATTACATGATCCCCTTTTTGTGGTCCCGCAGTTTTGCCGGTATCTTAATGTCCATCGGGCATGTGGCTTTTGCCATTTTGATGTGGAAAATGCTGCGCCGCGAAGGCGAATGGCTCACCGGCCCGACCTATTTCACTACGGATCGTAAATTGTTTGGCAAAGAAGAAACTTCTGGGCAGTAAGGAATAAAACCATGAATTGGACACTCGCAATTTTGGTCGGTGTTCTGTTAACCGTTATCGCCTCATTGTTGGGATTGGTGATCATCCCCGAAATTCAACTGCGATCGTTGCAGCCCGCCGAGATCCAGCAGCCCGATGGTAGCACTGTGGTGTATCCCAATCCCGAACCCAATGAGGCGGTGCAAGAAGGCCGTGAAGTCTATCGGGCCGAAGGCTGCATCTATTGCCACAGCCAGCAAGTGCGTCCGGATAAATTTGGTGATGACTTGGGGCGGGGATGGGGGAACCGCCGTTCTGTACCGCGCGATTATGTCACACAAAATCCCCCCTTGATGGGCACCATGCGCACCGGACCGGATTTGGCGAATATCGGTTTCCGCCAACCCAGTGATGAATGGCATCACACCCATTTGTTCGATCCTGAAATTGTTTCGCCCGATTCGATTATGCCAAAGTTCCGTTATTTCTACCAGGTGTTTTATGAAAAGCCGGATAGCGAAGCCTACAAAATTCCCGATGACTATTATGGCCGGCCGGCGTGGATTGTTCCAAAAGAAGACGCCAAAAATCTCGTAGCGTATCTAAAATCTTTAAGCCAACCCCACAGTTTGGAGGATGTTCGATAATGGCAGATGAAAAACATCCCGGCCGCAAAAAAGAGTTGGAACAATACGAAGACCAAGAATCCGAACCGATGGATGTCCAACAAATCCATTCCCCCATCTATCGTGAATTCCATGAACCGAGAGATGGGTATCAACCCATCCCCACATGGTGGTTGTTGCTGATGATCATCATATTAATGTGGGGCGGGTGGTATGTTGGAGAATACAATGCCGGGTTTTCATCGCGGGTGTACGACAGTTTTGATCCCGAAGCCTCACAAGGATTGGCAGCCGGCCAGACGGAAGAAAATCAAGAGATCGATATG
>CAZEZQ010000011.1:0-20251 GCA_964516245.1 uncultured bacterium
GTCTGCCCCGAATGCTGATTTCACTGAAGATAAAACCATTCTGAGAGAGATTTTCGCACAATTCACAAGTAAGAATCTATCCATCGTGCAATCTCCAAGAGCGCAGTCGCGTTGAGAATTGGCTTTCATAGGCTCCGATATCCGGTGATTGACCCTGAGGGCGCGCCCGGCCATCCAAATCCACATTGATTTCGGCTGCCACACCAGAGTCAATTAAGGGAGAGCCTTCTTGCAAATGAAAATCACCCAATGGCGCATCCAAGAAAAGTGGTGGGCCAGAGTTATTGTTACTATCATACGATACAAAACCTTCTCCATGAGAAAACTCGATCTGTATTTCAGAAAGACCGTCCACAAAAACCGGCTCGGCGCTTTGCCAAACCACAGTATTTGACACCCAGGCTTTGCCGCCTCCCTGCCCTGGATTCTTTTCATAAACCCGTATACCACTCGAAACATTGTAAATGGTGTTGTGAATGAGCCGGGCTTCGCACTGATCTTTCACGGCAACACCGATATTGGACGATTGTAGAATGCAGTTGATAACATCAACATTCGATTGCCCTTCAACAGAGATGCCTTTGTCGGCACAAAAAGAAATTTGATTGCCTTCCAATATGGCATTGGTGGTCCCCAAATCAATGCCGTCGTCTTCCGATCCTCGAATAAACGTGTGTTTAACTACAGAAGGGCCTTCGTCTTTTTGCAAATCAAAATCGATAGCATCGCTATAACCTTGTATATTCTCAAACGTGCAGTTGGAAATTGTTGTAGTGCATGCCAAACCATGAACACCTTCACCACCAGTATCGAATGCGCAATGCTCGATATGCAAATCAGATTGAAAGGCTTCAATACCAATACCGTGATATGAACGAAATTGAGTATGGCGAACGGCTGCCGAAGTATCTATCACATTCACTGCGCCCGGATAAGTGGATTGCTGGAAATCAAGCCCTTTGGCTGTTATAAACCGAGCGTGTTCGATGATGGCTTCGCTATTGGGATTGCGAAACACCAAAGCCCCCCAAGGTTCATCTTCATCGGTAGGGATAAATTTCACCGGCTTATCTGGCTGGCCGGCTACGCCAAATGCTCCAAAAACGATAATGCCGATACCGGAAGCCATTTGAATTTCAACACCAGATTCAATGTGCAGTGAAGTACCTTGCGGCACAATGAGATGCCGGTCGAGAACCAAAGGAGAATCACCTTCTGTTATGACCCAATCCCCTTGTATTTTGATCTCTTCTTCTTCGAGCGAGAAGTTGTGGGCAATCCTGATCTGGGTAGAATCCACTATATTCCGGCCGGCATCCAACGCTTGAATCTCAAAAGAATTAAAGCCCGATTGCAATCCGGCGGCATACTCCCAAGTGCCTTTCCAGGGAATATAAGTTCCCTCGTTGCCATTTACTGTGATATATCTTGTTTCCCCGGCATGAGATTTTCCATACAACAGAACCGAATCTTCAGTTTGAGACCATTCATGAAAAGTTTCTCCACGTTGCATAAGCCTCATCTGGTTATTTTGTCCCACTTGAACATTTACAGTCAGTTGCTGCGGGATCTCATCCAAAATAGAATTGCGAATTCGTCGCTGGGCATCTTTCAACCATGTTATTCGGCTTGGAGAGGAAACCGGCGCGGCGCGTTCGATGATGGTATCCATCAATTCCACTGGAAGTTCATTTTGCATAATGTTGAGAATTTCTTGATAATAAAATCGGGCCAAGTCAGGATGCCTGAGCAGCCGTTGTACTGCCGGAGTTTTATGATGATGGACCGCTTCGATAGGGTCGACGATGACAGAATCCATATCCCAGGGGATTAGTTCAAAGAGGCCGTTGTCTGGCCGGTGATAAATGTAATAATCATCTCCACGCTCGAGAGATAACCCTCCTTCGCGGTCGTTCAAAATTTGTTTGATGGCGAACCAACGTATCCACTGACGCACATCGATCTCTTCTGACAGGGCTTGGTGAAATTCTTCATCACTGGTATGGCTGAAAGCATAACACAATTGAACGATATCGCTGTAATCGTCTTCGAGTTCGTTGGTGGATTTCAAATAATGAGGCCGATAGGGAGCGAAATCCTCCCCCCGGTAATCCAAATTGGCCTGGTGTTCGCCGCGGTACAAATTGCCATCGGGGTCTGGATATAAACGCTGCAGCATATCCTGGTCGGCGCGCTCAACTTGCAGATACCAAGGGAAAAATTCCATATTAAAAAGCAGCGAAACCATCTTCTTTTCGGGTACCGGCATCCTCAAAAACGTAAAGGTCTCAAGGCCGATAAACTGGCGGTCCGGCTCCCACCCGTTGAGATTCAACTTACGCACCGCCCCGAAATAGCGGGTGTTTGAAAAGTTGACCCGGTAGCTCTTAGGTTCGCGGCCCCTCGATCCCCGCCCGCGAAACCGGGTGCCAACGTTGTAATAAATCTCCTCACCGAAAACAAAACTGCTTTCCAACTCGACATCACTGAATGGATCACGGGTACGCAAATGATTGTTATCGCTGGTTCGCATCACGATTCGGTATAGGGGATTCTCAACCTCACTATACGAATTCCCGTCAACGATATAAATAGCCGGTTTTTGTTTGGATTTGGGAGGAAAGGTTCCGGGCTGGCCATTCACGTCATGAGCTTGAATAAAAAATTCAACTACACTCCCCTGATCAAACGCAGGAATCACACCTCCATACGTTCCATCCCCAGCTTGGCGGTCACCGTTCTGGGCATCATCAAACATTGGGCTTTGTTGAAAGGTTCTTGATATTTCATGCTTATAATAAAGTGTCACCGAAGCAATGGCTGCAGAAGAAATTATCGAAGCTGTTATAGTCACTGGCTCATTCGGGTTTGGAACCACTGGGCGTTGATCGATGGAATATACAATCGGATGGGGATTGGGAATCGCCGAAGAATTGAGTGCGCTTGGCGTACCACCTACAGGCCCTGTCTTCCAACTTTCGAATCGATTGGCAGGCATTTGTGGATGGATTCGCTCTATCGAAGCCCCCAGGCCATCCGCGTCTTGAGGCCACCCTTGTTCATCATGATAAATTATTTCCTCGATAATTTTACCGATTGAATCGGCTAACACAATTCGTTCACCATCATTGCTGAGTTGGCCGCCATAAGGCCCAATTGCATTTGATTGTCCGTACGTGATAACAAAATTTGCGGGTGAAGGGCTGATCACTAAATATCCGTCAGGTTGAATTAAGGTGCCTTGGGGGAAAGTATATTGAATCCCATCCGCAAATTTCCAGTGGGACAAATCGGCGGTTTGATTCCCGGCATTATACAATTCAAGAAATTCGCCGCCGTCATTGAGGCTGGGAGGATGATACATAAGTTCATTAATTACCACCTCGGAAGCAAGCGGTAGAGTAAAAATCCAGAGCGCCATGCAAATCAACAACAAATATACAATTTTTTGATTAGCCATAAAATAATCCTAAATAACTGCATGGATTAAGACAAATGTCATTATAGACTCAAGTGTGTTATACATTCCACCAAACACTTCCTTAAATCATATTTTGTCTGAAAGTTTTGCTTTTCAAGCCACAGCGTGATTGAATTTGTATGACTTTCCGGCAAAAAAGAGCAATTAAGCTGTGAATGATTATCCATATTGTGATGCGGGCATCTTGCCTGCACTCTATGCTATTGTGATACGGGTATCTTGCCTGCGCTCTATGCTGGTGTAGAAAGAATATCCGCATCAAAAGTAAAACCCTTTTGCCGGATCATCTTGTATGGTCATCCTATAAAAAAAGCGATTGGAGAATACGTATGCTTCCAGGGCATTTTAAACAATTTGATTATCCCCTACCACAATCCTCCCGCAGTTGGAACATCAAAAAACCCAAATTGCGCAACAAATTGTATGAATTGCTGGGCGACTGGCCCCCGGTTTTCACTCCAGAGCCTTTGATTGAATCGAGCCTGAAACGCGAGCATTACATTTTGGAATTGTTTGAATTTGGCAATGGGATCGGCCATACGGTGTATGGCTATCTCGTTATTCCGAAAGGTCGGCAACAACCCGGCCCCGCAATTTTATACAATCATTATCATGGGCGGGCCTATAGCAATGCCAAAGATGAAATCTTCAAAAAATGGCCCACCAAAACTCCACCTGCCGAAGCCCTGGCTAAAGAAGGTTATGTGGTGATGGTGATCGACGCCTATTGTTTTGGTGAACGGAAAAATCAGGCGCCTCTGAAAGATCATAAATCCGGCCCCAAAAACGAAGAGGCGCTATACAAAATGTTTCTCTGGCAAGGCAAAACCTTATGGGGGATGATTGTGCGCGACGACATGCTCGCATTGAATTATCTACTATCACGGCCTGAAGTCGACCCGAAGCGCGTTGGGGTGATGGGAACCAGCATGGGCAGCACCCGCAGCTGGTGGCTGGCGGCATTGGATGAGCGAATCAAAGCGGCCGTATGCGTAGCCTGCCTCACGCGCTATCAGGATGTGATCGAATCCGGCCATATCAACAGCCATAGCATTTACTACTTTGTGCCCAACGTGCTAAAAGAAGGCATCGATATGGAAGCGGTGGTTGGCCTAATCGCCCCCCGCCCGCTACTCACCATGACAGGAACTGAAGACGAAGGTTCTCCCCTGCCGGGCGTTAATAAAATCAACAATTTTGCCGCCAAATTATACAAACTCTACAAAGCGGAAAACGAATTTCAGGGCCTAACCTACCCCGGCCTAGGCCACGATTTCACCCCAGAAATGTGGGAAACCATGCTAAGTTGGTTTCGGGAAAAATTGTAAAAGAGAGGGCATAAATGCATGCCCTCTCTTTGTGTCTTCATAAAACGAACCAAAAACAATTGAAACTATCTGACAGATTTTGCTTCCCCATTCCTCCCCCAATGAAATGGGGGAGGTTAGGAGGGGGTTAAAATGAACAAGCCCCTACCTTCTTTAATACCAAAATACAAATCCTCAAAAATCACTAATAAGAATCTATATATAGACGATTAATACAGCGACCATGATTTGACATCAGTATCAATGTCGCCTACAACATAACGGCCGTAACCGATTCCTCCGGAAGACCAGAGAATTTCAAAAGCCCCTTCAGGAAAACTATCCATAACATTGATACTCACCGCCGTGGTATAGGCATTGTGCCAAGGATCGGTGGGTTCACCGCCATCTAACATACCTGGTTCATCGGCTTCAATGAATGGAATGGAGTAAGAAGAGACGAAGTCCCCTTCCACTCCATCACCGTTGGGGTCAGCCATGATCGAATGAAGCGCAAGCCACGCTGTGGGTGGATCTTGGGGTGGATTTACAGCAGCCCAATCATCGTTTCGGCTTTGCCAACGTGGCATATCGGCCACCACGATATAGGGAACATCTTGATGAGTGGCAACGTCACTAGCTGTCCAGTTTTGGTAATATTCTGTTATCATACCGGGTTCTTCAAAGCCACCTTCATCTATGGCCGGGTCGCGGTTGGGTGACCATAAGGCGGCATCGTCTTCAACGAATTCTTGGTCGGTACCTGCCGGACGAACCCAACGGCGTAGAGGCGTAAACCCTCTACCTCCATTGCGGCCAGGAAAAGCGACATTGAAGATATACTCTTCGTTAAAATCTGTATTGAGGAAGATTCCACTGGCGCCACCACCACTGATGAATTCATCTTCCCAGGTCCATGTTTCACCGCCATCGGTTGAACGCAATAACCAAGTACCACCCAAGTCAATCCAAAATCGGGGATCGACTGTCATGGTTTTTTCATTGCCCGAACCTTGTACATTCATATCCCACATACGCCAGGCGCGGTAGTGTAGGTTTTCTGTTTCTTCTTCGGGACGGTTCCACACTTTGATGGGATTGACGAAGGTATCTCCCTCGAGTTCGTATCGGAGAATGTTGTGGACATTACCGACATAGAGATAACCATCACCATCCACATCCATGGTGGGATAAATATCGGTCAACGACCAGCTGCGGTCACTATCAGGGCCATCGGGATGTTGGCCGGTGGCTTTTTGAACATAGAAATCTGAATTGGGCCATGGTTCAAGGCCAACTTCTAACGCAATGCCAATGGGTTCACCGTTGGTGTCATTAATCCACCAAATCGTTCGGTCTGGGTATTGGGTCGCCATATTGGCATCGTGTTCAGGATCAGTTTCATCAATACCGTTTTCGATCACATACAACAATAAGCGGCTTTCATCATACCGCACCAATTTGCTGACCATGTCATAATCTGAATCACCCAGTGGGAAGTCATTGCTGCCCTGCTGCGCCACCATAAATGGAAACCCAGGCACTCCCTCTGTGGTGAGATGTTCGAAGACCGGTTTAATTGTCAGGTCTTGTGCAAAACCGGGTGTGAAGATGATTGAAACAAATAATAGGCATAAAAGATTCTGCTTCATCGTATTTTTTCCTTTCGCGATCCATTCAAATATTACTTTGTTGGTTCCAAATTTTTCTATCAACGTGGTGGAAGAATTTGATTTGCACCTCCTTTCAATGAGTTTATTTTGGTCCTTAATTAAGTTAATTTTACAATAAAACCTATTACCAGAAATTGTCAAGCTTTTATTTAAATTTTTTATTTAAATTTAGTTAATTTTGTTATAAGAATATTTCTTTGAGAGTGTGGATGCTTTTGTAAAAGTCTTAAATCTGGGAATTTTGTCTTCAAATTCAAGTGAGCCTTTTTACCAACAGATAGCATTGTAATGAATCTGGACGATACAGAGTCATTCTAAATTGTGTGGGTATACCATACGAAGCACCAGTTAAAACAAAAAAGGGGAGACGTCTGCCTGTCTCCCCCTCAATGTAACCCTCAATGTAATAATTTCCTTTGAAGAGATTAATAAATTGACCACTGGCTCACCGGCGTCCCTTCTTCACCAATGATGTAACGCCCGTATCCGTAGACCATGCTGAGATACAGCACTTCAGCAGAACCTTCAGGCATGCCTTCGAGACGGTTGACTTTGACTTGGCTCATAATCCCGTTCCATACCGCGCCGTTGGAATCGCGGGCGGAAGGTTCATCAGACTCGACTGGTGGACGTTCTTTGGTGGTTCCGAAAATAGCATCACTGATGAACTCACCCAAATTGGCGTCACTGGTGGAATACGCAGTAACAAAACCAGGGGCGTCGGCGAAATCACCACCTTGCTGGTTCCAGGATGGAGAAGTGGCGACCACAATGTAATCCAAATCGGGATGGGTAGCGACATCGCTGGGAAAACGGTCAGGCAAGGCATGGTTGAAGCCATCTGCGTCATCGGGGGGGATAACGGAGAAAATTTCTGGAGGGTCCATTATGTAATCTTCGGCGTTTTCATCCCAAAAATACCGCCAAATTCCACTCCCTACGATGTTTCCAGCTTTGTAAAGCACTTCTTCACCGAATTCGTTGGTGGTCAAGACACTGGCGCCGCCCGCATTGCCGAAGGAGCCATTTTTGGTTTCCCCATAAGCGCCGCGAATGGTCCAGGTGTTGGTAGTGGCGTCGACCTCAAAGACGCGGGTGCGCATGCCGTCGCGCCAAGTTTTGCCGGAGAGGATGACGGTGGTGTTCGCGCCGGAACCGATGACTTCAATGTCAGCAAAACGCCATTGGGAAAGCCGTTGGGTCCCCCCGTGATTGCGGTAGTCTTGCTCATAAACAATGGTTGGGCCGGTAAAGCCGCCATTGCCGTCGGGGTCGTAACGCAAAACCATATACCAATAGCCGAGGTACAGCACACCGTCTTCATCCACATCAAAGTTCATATATTCGGGCGCGCTTTCTTCACCGGATACAAAGCGGCGGTCTTTGGGGTCGCCCCAGCCTTCGATGGGTGGGTTGCCAGCCCCTCCGTCGATCATGTCTTCATATTCCTCACTGAGCTCCACCGGTTTGAAGCCGATTTCGAGCGCTACGCCCATAGGCGAACCATCCGCAGGGTTGATCCAAATGATAGAGCGGTCAGGGTATTGCGCGGCCAAATCAGCGTCATGGTTGGGATCAGTTTCGTCGATGCCGTTATCGCGAATTCCCAGCATCAGGCGGCTCTCATCGTAACGGATAAAACCATCGTATTGGTCGTGCATATTGATGCCAAACCAAGGGGCATCTTCCGGATCACCATCCCAACGGGGGTCCGGCTCTCCATTGACCAGAATGGGCAACACATCACCACCGTCGATAAGGGTGTGTTCCCAAACGGGATTGATTTCTTGTGCTTGAATCTGAGCAGAGAATAACAATGCAATCATTGGTAAAAATAATAAAAAATGCTTCATAGTTAGAACAACCTCCAATTTGATATTTGTACAGCATGATGAATCGATTCATCGAATGTCTCAGAATGGCCTCCTTTCTTTCATAGTTGATAGGGGCATGATGCAGCATGCCCCTCTACGCATTCACACAAATTTAATTTAATTAAGTATCTTTATTAATTGAATGTTAAAAGAAAGTCAAGTCATTATTTGATATTTTTGTTACGAAAAAGATTGCCTGAGCATTTGGATGCTTTTGGGCACGCCTTCGCTTGCCGGGGCTTTGCCTTCGAATTCGAGCGAGACGTAGCCCTGGTAATGGGCGTCGCGAAGGATCTGTGCAATGCGGGGGTAGTCTAAGTCGAGGGTGTACCATTCACCGCCGCCGTAGTAGGTTTTGGCCTGAACGAAACAACAGTGGGGGGCGATTTGTTTTAATTTATCGTATGGATTTTCGAGAAAATTGCCGGTGTCGAGCATCAGTTGCAGCCAAGGGGAATCAACGCCATTGTAAATGCGCAGCATGCCTTCAGGCGTGCGGGAGAGGCCCCAGTGATTTTCAAGAGCCAGAATCACGCCTTCCCGTTCAGCGGTAGGAAGGCATTTTTCAATGCTGTCGATGCACCAATTGAAAGCATCGTCTTCTGTGTAACCTTCAAGGGGCGGTTCAAGACCGCGATTGGCCATAAGTTCGTCGAACGATTCGATGGTGCCCCAACGGCCCGAATTGAGGCGAATGCAGGGGATGCCCATCTGGGCAGCGAGTTCGATACAGTGTTTGGTGTGTTCGATATGTTTTTTTCGTTCTTCAGAATCGGGAGAGACGAAATCCTGATGGATGGAAAGGCAAATCAAGTCAATCCCATTGATAAACGCATGGCGCTTGAGTTTGTTCATGTACGGCCGCTCTTCGCTTTCCATCTGGCGGTGCAAAATGTCAACACCTTCCACACCCAGGGCGGCGGCGTTATCGATGACTTTTTCGATGGGATATCTGGTCTCGGTGAAGTGCCAATAAGAATAGCTGGAAATCCCCAGTTTGATTCGTGAATCCACTTTGGTTTGGGCTTCTGCACGGGTTGCCATTGCAGGCAGCAAGGCAGCGCCTAGGGCGGAAGTTCGCAGAAATTGGCGGCGGTTGGATGGCATAGTGTGTTCTCCTTTTTCGGATGAATGAAACTTATTTCCTCTTGTATTGAATCTTGCTGACGAACCGGCAAAAATTCTGATCCATAAAACGACCATACAAAATATAGTAACGTGGATATCTAATCTGCACTTTCATATTGTTGCAGGCGAGGACGCCTGCGCTCCAAAACAGATTTTTTGCCGAATCGTCCTTTGCTGGCAGGACTGCATGATTTTATGATATAATAATTAATGAGACAATGAATTTTTTGTTCAGAAATAATGATTTGATACACGACAGAGTAGCAAACAAAAAGGTATTACTATGATCGCTGAAGCCCAAAAATTAGAAGAACTAGTTACTCAGTCGCAACAACTTTCCCCTGAATACCGTTTACGGCTCATTCAACGTATCACAGATACTCTCATACCGAACCGGTCTTTGCAAACAAAGCCCATACAATATGGGAACTATAATGCTGGAAAAATGTCTACCTTAGAAGATTTTGCTATTGCTGAATGGTATCCTTCAGACAATGAACACAACATCGAATAAATTTATTCTCGACACCCATGCCCTGATATGGTATTTGGAAGGCAATCCAAGATTAGGCCAACAAGCCAAAGTAACAATGAGCTCAGCTGATAGTTATGACGAACCGGCAAAAAGTCTGATCCAGTAAACAGCCATACAATATATAGTAATGCTGGCATCTAAAATACACTATATGATGATGCAGGCGAGGACGCCTGCGCTCCAAAAAAGACTTTTTTGCTGAATCGTCATTTCTCTGGCCGCTCAAGGCGACCGTTTGTTCCCAGTACAGATGGGCTTTTTTCAACCAATCCGCAACGGGACTCCATTTTGATTATCGATAATCGGCCTCTACCCTTAGGAAAATTGCCGCAAAATGAAGGGTTTTAAAATGAATTTTTTTCTGGGAAAAAGTATTTTAGGGTTATAAGGGGTTGTGAAATTAGGGGTTAGGTATTTTGTTTTTGTCTGAATCCGCTGCGGCGGAATGGCACGAATGAAAGAGGAAGACATGGATTAAGATGTTTAGAAATTATATGTATCAGATGCCCAGGCTGCAAAGCGGCGAAGCGGTTGACTTTTACATCACAAATCCCAATCGGGAGACCGCCTTAATCTCTATGAACAATTTAATTTGCGGATTGATTTTACAATTGGGCAAATTTGGTATACCAAATATGAGTTTTACAACCATTTCAATCGCCAATTGGATCTATACAGTAATACTGATTGCCACTGCTGCCTGGTTTGCCCGTGGCAATCCAACACGGAAGTGAATTCAGGTATCGTTTGTTAAAGCGTATATATTTTTTGGTTGTTTCATTGTACAAAATGAAAAAGGGAATTAACAAATTTAGAACCTTCTTCTTTCCAATAGCGTTTAACCAAAGCCGAAGTGTCAATATAAAAGTCAGGCATTAATAGCCCTTATCTCTTTCTTGCCTTACAATGGTTGAGACTTCTACATCTTTAAGACGATCTTGGGATAGTTGAAATAATTCCTCATGTGTCATTGTTCTTGAGATTCCCAATTCATGAAGCATATAATGTATATCGTCTTTTGATAAGTTCGATAATTGATCTTCTTTTTTATTTTTTAATCCATTAGTAGTTTTTTCATTCATTGTTTTTACCTGTTTGATCATTGAATTGGTGCAATTCTGTTTTGAAGTTGCATGGTAATTTTGTTTAAATTATACCATGAAAATCAATGGAAGTAGATAGGGGATTCAAGGATGTAAAAAATTAAAATCATAAGAAGAAGGTTTGTTTTTTTTGTCGGTGAGGTGTAATTCAATAGTATCATGCTGTGACTGTGCTCTTTTAAACTTCTCTTATCACCAGAACGTTAGTTGATCGGGAGAATGGGTGTGGTGGGAGGTGTGGGTGGGTTGGTTGTCTAGGGTGGCGATGCGGACGCCGAGGAGGCGGACCTTGCGACCATTGAAATCCAAACGGTCGATCATTAGATGAACGATGTCGGTGATTTCGCCTGCTTCTTGGGTGTAGTGATCGAGAGATACTGAACGGGTGGCGATTTGGAAGTCATTAAAACGAACCTTGAGACCAATGCTGCGGCCCCGGAGTTTTTTCTTTTCCAAGATATCTGCCACTTCTTCAGAAAGTTCACGTAAGAACAATTTCATGACCGAGCGTTCGCTGAGATCGTAGGAAAAGGTGCGTTCTTGGGAGACCGATTTGCGCACCCGGTGAGACAGCACTTCGTTGGTGTCGATACCCCGCGCCAGCTGGTAGAGCCGGGCGCCGTGTTTTTCTCCCAATGCATCAATTAAATGATGCATTTCATGGCCGCGTAATTCTTCGACGGTTCGGATGTTCATTTGGCTGAGGCGTTCTTCTGTACGCGCTCCAACACCAGGGATGACGCGAACGGGAAGGGGGGCAAGGAAGGTATCGATCTCGTGCGGGTGGATGACGAAAAAACCGTCTGGTTTGTCGTAATCGGAGGCGATTTTGGCGAGGAATTTGTTGGGGCCGATGCCGATGGATGCGGTGAGCTGAGTTTGCAGATGGATTTCGTTTTTTACCCGGCGGCCGATGGCTTCGGCGTGTTCAAAATCCATCGCCTGATGGCTGATGTCAAGATAGGCTTCGTCAATGGATACCGGTTCGACCACATCGGCAACCGATTTCAGGATATTCATTACTGTGCGCGAAGCTTCGCGGTAGGCTTGGAAATTGGCGGGCAGGCGAACGGCCTGGGGGCACAGGCGAAGCGCCTTGGCCATCGACATGGCGGAGCGGATGCCGAATTTTCGCGCTTCGTAAGAGGCGGCGGCCACCACGCCGCGGTCAGAAACGCTGCCGCCGACGATAACGGGTTGGCCCTTCAGTTCGGGGTTTTCCCGCTGTTCGACCGACGCGAAAAAGGCGTCCATATCGACATGCATGATGACCCGATGAATGGCTTTGACCTCCCCACGCGAATGAGCTTACTATTATTTTACGCGATTTTGTGTAGAAGGTTGAAGGCTTTGCTGCATGTCTACTTTTTATGAGGCTTATCTTTTATTATTCTGATTCATAAGTGACCAATGAGTGTATTGGGATATCTTTGAATTTGGGGCGTGCATTGAGAAAACTTAGTTCAACCACAAACGATGCGCCTTTGATGCTGCAATTAAAATTTTTCAGCAGTTCAACAGTAGCTAGTGCTGTGCCCCCTGTAGCGAGGAGGTCGTCAACGATGATGACATTATCGCCATCGTTGATGGCGTCTTTGTGAATTTCGATGGAATCGGTCCCATATTCCAATTCGTATTCATATGAATAGGTATCAGCCGGGAGTTTGTTAGGCTTTCTTGCCAATACAAGACCCGCATTAAGGTGCATCGCCATGGGTGTTGAAAATATTAAGCCACGGGATTCAATCCCCAGCACTTTGTCGATTTTTTGGTCTTGATATGGTTCGACTAAGCGGTCGATGGTGTATTTCAACGCATCCGGGTTGATTACCAAGGTGGTGATGTCAATAAAATTGATACCGGGTTTGGGGAAATCGGGGATTTGGCGAAGAATTTGTTTTAGGTCCATTCGTATCTCCTGTTATTTTAATTTATAGTCGGCCAGTCTTAAAAGACTGGGTTGATTACGTATTTATTTTGAGCAGAGTAGTAGTTCATGACATTAAAATTTGCGAATTCTAAAAGGACAAAAAGGACCTGAAGGACGCAAGGGACCCAAAGGACCCAAAGGACCCAAAGGACCTTAGTGCTGTTGCTTGTGGATGAAATTGTTAGATCACTCCTCGCCTAATGTCATTACCTTAAGATCAAATTATAAAATTCAGTTTGTTGAAATTGGCTTAAACAAGAGCCGAGTTCATAGATTCTATTTGGTTAAGCATACTTTTCGTTGGTGGGCTTTAGCCCACCTTACACTTTGTGTTTCATCTTGATATAGCCCGCCATGGCGGGTGGGGTGCTCTTATGAAACACTTCACGTAAGTTCTGAAGTTCTAATTGGTTATGCATACTATTTACGTAAATCAGAAGTCGTTCAATCAAACCGGCTCGGCGGGAGCCTCGCCCTCCTTGTTTGAAACACCTTGTTTTATTCAGATGTAAAGTATTCAAGTATTTCAAAACCGAATAAACATATCAGATTAAGGTTCATCGAACAAGTCGTGTTGTTCACCGCTTTGTTCGATCATTTCCCGTATGGCGTTTTGTGCTTCGTGTTGCAGTTGGCGAACCCGTTCGCGAGTTAGATCTAATGACTCGGCGATATCTTTAATGGGCATGGGGTCGTTGCCTTCCAAACCATAGCGTTTGCGAATGATTAATTGTTCACGTTCACCCAACCGGTTTACATATTGATCTATACGATCGTCGCGTGAAAGCAGAGATATGAGGTGGTCAGGCCGGGGAGTTATGGTGTCTTCTATGGTGAGATTGTGGTCTTGGGCTTCTTCTTCGTTGTCGATGGTTTCAATCACTGAGGGGGCGTAAATCATGTCGGCGATTTCTTCAGCCATTTCTCTGGGGAATTCAGATTGAAGGCGCTCGATCAGTTCCCAAGGTTGAGGGTCGCGGCCTTGTTCTTGCGCCATGGTGCGGAAGATTTTTTTGGATTTGTAAAGGTTTTCACGTTTGTGGGAGGGTAAACGCACAATGCTGCCTTGCAAACTAATGGCCCGGTTGATGAATTGGCGAATCCACCAGGTGGCATAGGTGCTGAAGCGGCATTTTCGCTCGACATCGAATTTTTCAACCGATTTGCTTCTTCGATTAAATCCATCAAACCCAGCCCCTGGTTTTGGAAACGTTTGGCAATGTTCACCACCAAACGCAGGTTGCTGAGGATCAATTGGCTGCGGGCTTCTGAATCTCCTTTTTGAGTTTTGAGGGCTAAGTCGATTTCTTGTTCCGCATCCAAAAGGGGATATTGGCCGATTTCACGTAAGTAGAGTCCTACCAGATGGCTATCGGCGTGGTCTTCGACAAATTTCATGTTAGTAAGTTAGATGTTAATCGATAGAATTGGTATTTACTTTCTTTTCATATGATTCAATAGTAGGCTTTGACGGTTCAATGTCAAGCAGATGCTATTTATTCACAGTATCATACCAATGTTTTACATGCAACAATAAATGAAATTTCAATTCTTTTGAATCAGTACAACCCAATCTTTTTGAGCAATTCGTCCAATGTCCGGTGTTTCAAGGGTATGAATTTTTTCAACTGATATTGTAGATTCTTCTACCCAATTTCCTCTTGGTGGATTGAACCATCTTACCGAATATTCACCATTCGGCAATGTAATCTTTACTTTTGTACCTTCAATTTCCGGATTGCCGGTGGGTGGATTGTTTCTATCGGGATTGTTGAACAGAGGGGGATTGACAGGCATTTCAATTTCACAATACCAAAAAATAATGCGGTTTCCAGTGCGGCTTTTGAAATGAGGAGGGGGAAGTAGAATGGTAGTTCATTTCGCATTTAGGAGATCCTTTTGAACAAATTTTTGAAAATAATCAGGGACAAAGTCTGGACAAAATTCTTACAACCAGACTTTCCATTTGATCCGAAACGTTTCCCCTTTTTTTATGGCTGGATAATTTTGATCGTTAGCACAATCGGTCTGGTGATGAGTGTGCCCGGCCAGACAATTGGGGTGAGTGTTTTTACCGATTATTTGATTGAAGTATTGGGGCTATCGCGTGTGCAGATCAGCACCGCTTATATGTTGGGCACCATCACCAGCAGTTTTTTGTTGCCATGGAGCGGAAAATTGTATGACCGTGTGGGTGCGCGATTGATGGGGATGCTTTGCACCACGTTACTCGCTGGAACATTGATTTACTTAAGCCAATGTGACCGGGTGGCCCGTTGGATTACACCGATGGAGGGGTTGGAGTGGATCACGGGATTTTTGGTGATTTATCTGGGATTTTCGCTGGTGCGTTTTTCCGGCCAGGGGATGCTGGCCATGACCACTCGGGCGATGTTGGGCAAATGGTTTCTGCACAAGCGTGGTTTTGTTTCAGGGTTGAATGGGATGTTCGCCACGTTTTCCTTTTCGATCGCTCCATTGGGGATGAACTGGCTGGTGATGGCATTTGATTGGCGGGGAGCCTGGCTGCTGATGGGTGGGATTGTGTTGACCAGCATTGTATTGGCATGGTTGACGTTTCGGGACAATCCGGAAGAGTGTGGGTTGTTGATGGATGGGGAAGAAACACATGAATCGTTGGAAGAAGTAAAGGGTGAAAAAGGGCATCCAGCACCGGTATTTCGAGAATTCACTTATGAAGAAGCCATAAGGACCTATTCGTTTTGGGTATTTAATTTTGGACTATCAGCGTTGGCGTTGATCATTACAGCAGTGACTTTTCATATTGTATCGATTGGAAAGAGTGCGGGATTGGACCGTGATGAAGCGCTATTTATTTTCTTTCCAATGGCGTTATGCAGCATTATAGTGAATTTGATGTTTGGACGATTGAGTGATGCTTTTAAGATGAAATACCTGTTGATGCTAATGCTGCTGGGCATAACGGCCGGAGTGTATGGGACATTGATTTTCAGCACATTCATCGGGCAGTGGTTGATGATACTCGGTTTTGGAGTGGGGCAGGGGATTTTTTCACCCTTATTGACCATGACGTGGCCAACTTTTTTCGGGCGTGAGCATTTGGGTGCGATATCGAGTTTTAGTTTGTCGTGCCAGGTGTTTGCGAGCGCTATCGGGCCATTTTTGCTTAGCGCATCGTATGAATGGTTAGGAAGTTATGATGCTGGAAACTATATCTGCTTAAGCATTCCACTGTTGTTATTGTTTGCGGCAGTGAAAGCAGAAAACCCTCAGGAGAATTGTTATGGCGAGTCGGTTGTCGTTAAATAATCGTGTGGCATTGATTACTGGAAGCAGCCGGGGGATCGGCCGCAGTATCGCCGAACGTTTGGCGATGGAGGGAGCGCGGGTGATCATAACTGCCCGGACAGATGAGGCGGTGGAGCATTCGGTGAATAATATCGTGCGAAAGGGAGGCCCGGCGATTGGATTTACCGCTGATTTGTCGAGTACAGTGTCGATTGATGAGCTGGCGGAAAAAGCCTGTTCAGAATATGGACAATTAGATATATTAGTGAACAATGCGGGAACAAGCGTAAAGAAACATTTTGTAGAAACAACAGAGGAAGATTGGAACAAAATTATGCACGTGAACGCATTGGCCCCATTCTTGTTGTGCAAGAAGTGTTTACCGGCACTAAAACAATCGGATGCAGCCAGTATTGTGAATATCGGTTCGGTGGTCGGTATTAAAGGATATGTAGAACAATCTGCATACACGGCTTCGAAGCATGCGTTGATGGGGTTCACGAAAGTATTAGCGCAGGAAGTGCAAGAGTTTGGAATACGGGTGCATGCAGTGAATCCTGGTGGTGTTGCAACCGATATGGTAAAAGAAATGAGGCCTGATTTGGACCCGGCGGGCCTGATTCAACCGGATGAGATTGCTGAAATCGTGTTATTTTTGCTGACTCAGCGAAATAACGCCATGATTGACGATTTGCACGTTCGTCGAGCCAATGGCAGCCCTTGGTTTTAGGAGGGAATTTTCTCCAGTAAAATTGGAGAGAGTTCAATAGACCTAAAAATTTCCCGTTGTAAATTGAACAAATGGGAAAATTAATTAGACTAATATTTTACAATTTGATCTTTTCCGGAAAAAATATTTGAATTTTGGTTAAAAGCGGGTTAACTATAAAAATACAGCATTGTGAAATGACAACCCTTTGAACCGAGATTTTTGGAAGGTGGTTCGTTATGTATGGTTGTTTGTTGGGTTGACTGGGTATATTCATACCGTTATTGCCATCCTCGATGGATTTGCCTAATTCTGGCTGTTCTTGCTTGGTTTGGTGGATTCTCAACTGGATACACCCAAACCAATCGAGATCCCTCCTATCAGGTATTGTGGGATCAGGGAGAATATCGAGAGGCGTTGGACCGGCTGCAGGAGGATATTGATTCGCGGCCGGAATTGAAGAAAACCAGGGCGTTCCGGTATGTGAATTGGGTATCCGACAGAGCCAAGCTGAATGCGTTGATCGGTGAAGTGGACAAAGCCATCGATGATTTGGAATGGATCACCGGTTGGATCGAAGAACCCGCCTTTTATTTACGGCTTGCCGAACTGTATAAAACCCGGGGCCGACTGCAGGACTATCAAAATGCATTGGAGCAAGCCAAAGCCAGCGCAGACCGGCGCTATGGATTCCATTCACGGGAAGAAAATCTGCTGGCCATTTGCAAAGTGAACGAATTGCAGGGTGAGAATCCAAAACAGCTGCTGAATTCCTGGTATAGTATCCTCACCAAAAATTATCCTGATTTTACTGCTGCATTTGTGAGCGCGGGTGACCTGTGCCGCAGCAAGCGGGCTTACGACCGGGCTGAAGAATATTACCGGCAAGCCATGGAAAAACGGGGAGACAATCAATCCGCTTTGGAAGGAATGGCGGAGACCTATTGGAAGACTGATGATCCCCGTTTGAACGAAATTCTCGAACAATTGATGAAACGCAATCCAAACTCGTTTGTGGGCATCGCATTGCAAGCCGAATTATTGTTGGATAAAAATGATTCGGAAGAAGCGATCGATGTGATTCATCGCGGGTTGGAAATCAATCCCAATCATTTGCGGTTACGGGGATTGAAGGCAGCGGCTTTATTCTTAATGGATCAATTGGAAGCCATGAATAAATTGCAAGAAAAGGCATTGGAATTTAATCCCCATGCTTCTTTGGTTTACCGCATTCCCGGACGGATCGCTTCCCGGCATTACCGCTTTGAAGAAGGGGTGGAGTTTCAAGAAAAAGCGGTCGAGCTGAATGAAAAAGACCATGAAGCGAGAGCCCTGTTAGGACTGGACCTATTGCGGCTGGGAATGGAGGAACGGGGCCGGAAAGAATTGGAAAAGGCGTTTGAACTCGATCCCTTTAATGTGCATGTGTACAACATGCTGGAATTGCTTGATTCGATCAATAAATTTACCCAGATAGAAGAAGGGCCGTTTCTGCTGCAGTTACCGGTGGATGAACGGCAGGTGTTGGCGCAAGACGCGTTATCTCTGCTGACAGAAGCGATCCAAAAATATCAAAACAAATACGCCATTGAATTGGACACCCCGATCAATGTGCAGATTTTCGACGATCACGACGATTTTATGGTGCGTTCGTTGGGATTGCCGGGGATGGTCGGCTTTTTGGGGATTTGTTTCGGCAAACTGGTGACGATGGATTCGCCCAGCGCCCGGCCTCTTGGGACCATGAATTGGCGTTCTGTGTTGTGGCATGAGTTTGTGCATGTAATCACGCTGCAAAAAACAAATAATCGAATGCCGCGTTGGCTCTCTGAAGGAATCTCTGTGTATGAAGAAACCCAGAGAGACAAGGCGTGGGGGCAAAAGATGGATATTCAGTATAAGGCGATTCTTGAAAATGAAGAATTGCCTGGCCTGAAAGATATGGAAAGTTACTTTACTCAGCCCAAAACTCCAATGCATTTGATGCTGGGTTACTTTTTAGCCGGTGAGTTTGTTACGTTTTACACTGAGGCGTATGGTTCGCATGCTTTGCGGAGCGCATTGGCGAAAATCGGGAACGCCAGCCAGACCAATGAGGCATTGATCGAGTCTGCTAACGTGTCGCTCGATGAATTTGACCGGGATTATAAAAAATATTTGGAAGAACGTTTAGCTCCTTACAAGAATCTCCCTGAAATACAGATGCCGGATGAACAGCCTTCGATAATGGAACGCTTGTTTGATACGGAAGAGAAACCAGAACCTTGGCTGGATCGCGATTCACCTTTTACCAATGCGCTGCGGGAAGGAAATAAAGCGTTCGAGCAAAAGGATTACGATACCGCCGAAAAGAAATACAAAGAAGCGTATGAGCTTTATCCCGATTACGAGGGAGAGAGCCGGCCGCTTTTGCGATTGACGCATTTGTATCAGGCATGGGGGAAAGAAGAGAAATTGAAGGAGACGTTGTATAAGGAAATAAACACCAATGCCACCGCATTCGGCGCCTGTTTGAAATTGTTGGAAATTTTGCAGGAGGAAGAAGAATGGGAAGAAGTGGTGAAAGTGGCCCATTGGGCCATGGGGATTAATCCATTTGATGTCACACTGCGTAAGACCTATCTCAAAGGTGTGTTGCAATCCAACCAATTGATAAAAGCGCTTTCGGTGACGCGGCAGTTGGCGCATTTGGACGATGCCCACCAAACAGATTACAAATTGCAAAGCATCGATTTGCTAATGGACATGAAAGATTGGAACGAAGCCAAACAAGAAACCGTTCAATTATTAGAGAACTATCCTCATTTTTGGGAAGCCCAACAACGCTTGTTGACGATTGTGGAGCGTAAGCAAAATTGAGGGGTTTTGGTGGAGAAATTTGTCAAAGGTGAAATGGTAGGTGGATTTTCCCTAGCCCAATGTCATTAACTTAAGATCAAATTGGGTATTGAATGGGGAGGGCGAATCTCCTGATGAGCCGCTTGAACGAGTAACCGGCTCGGCGGGAGCCTCGCCCTCCTAACGGCAATAAGCGGATCGGCGGGAGCCTCGCTCCTAACGGCAGTGACCGGCTCGGCGGGAGCCTCGCCCTCCTAACGGCAGTAACCGGCTCGGCGGGAGCCTCGCCCTTCTAACGGTAGTAACCGGATCGGCGGGAGCCTCGCCCTCCAAACGGCAGTAACCGGCTCGGCGGGAGCCTCGCTCCTAACGGCAGTGACCGGCTCGGCGGGAGCCTCGCCCT
>CAZEZQ010000012.1:0-5836 GCA_964516245.1 uncultured bacterium
ATCCCCCCTAACTCCCCTTAATAAGGGGGGGGAATTCCAAAGTTCACATTTAGTGGGTAAAGATCAACAATCTTGGGAGGGGAATTACTGAAGCCATCTTCATGGCAAAAAGGGAAACATTATGGTAACCGCTCTGCCAATTTTAGGCGACACGCTCTGCGCGAAATGCGTGGGGCTCTGTTGTAAATACATTACGATTGAGATCGACAAACCTTCAAACAAGCGCGAACGCGACGACATTCGCTGGTACCTGTTACACGAGGGGATCACCTTACTGGTGGAAGACGGTCGCTGGATGGTCAAAGTACCCACCACCTGCACTGCGCTGGGCGAAAACAACGAATGCACCATCTACGAAGACCGCCCCCAGGCCTGCCGCGAGTATTCAACTGACAATTGCGACTATCATTCCGTATTTGGCGATTGGGATACAGACTATCTCGAAATTGAAACCGCGGAAGAATTTGAAAAGTATCTCGAACGTGAGAAACGCAAAAAGAAACGGGACAAGGCGAAGAAGAAGTAGGTTGATTTTGATTTGATCTTGATGCTGAAATTCGCCTTGGATGATGAGTCATCTTCTGTCATGCGATCCACAAGGTTTTAAGCACCTGTTCGGATCGTTCAACTTCGATAAACATATCTTTGGGGAATAAATAATCCTCATCAGATTCATCGATGACTCGAATCATTCCAAGTTTTTCTGCGTCTTTATCAGGAATCACTACGTATATTTTCTGGGTTCGAGAGATACTTCATACTCATCGTTTGTTACACAGATTACGGTTGGATTCTGGTTCATTGTTTTACTGATTGCTGGGTTCAGAAGGTATGATAAATCCAAGAATATTAGCAATTTCTCTTTTAACTCTTTTATAATCATCATCAGACAAAGTGCCCAAAAAACTTACAACATCAGATTTATCAACGGTTGAAAATACACCTCGAACCGCAGAAGGTTTTAACAAACCTGCTGAATTCCATTTTTGTAAAAGCACATCTCCAAAACGATATGGAGGATAAATATTACTTGTAATTGCTGCGACAATCAGCTTGACACCTGATTCGTTAAATTCATTTTGACTAATAATTACAGCAGGTCGACGCTTATATCCTTCAGTGCCACTAAAAGCAATTTTTACAAGAATGACATTGCCAAGTCTATAATTGGTCATAGATAGAATCTTCTTCGTTATCCCATACTTCTTGTAACGAAGATTTGGAAGCAACAAACCATTCAGAAACCATTGCTATTTCTGATTCTACTTGGTTCTGATTGATCAGATTGAGCAGTTCGACTCCCAAAACTCGCCACTCATTTTCAATTTTTACACCTCTAATTTTGCCGGATTCAAGCAGTGATAAGATTGATTGTTCTGAAACCCGTAATAACTGTGCCACTTCATCAATCTTATAGTAAACATTTGGCTCAATGATGAGTGATTTCAAAGTACTCATAGGTTATCTCCATTACACATACTCACGTATAATGTAATCAAGTGTGTTTATAAAAAAGTATATCACATTTTTTGATACACCATAATATATTAGTAGAATTTTACAGTGTGAGTCAACCATGAAAACATATCTTCTGTTTCTCCTATTAATCCTATCGCTACCATTAGCCACCGCCACGCCGGTTATCTTCGATACTGATATTGGCAACGACATTGACGATACCTGGGCTTTGGGTTATTTGCTCTGTTTGGATGAATTAGACTTGAAACTCGTTCTCACCGATTACGGTGATACAAAGGGCAAAGCCAAAATTGCCGCCAAGTTTTTAGAAACTGTTGGCCGGACAGATGTTGCGATTGGCTTTGGAGAAAAACAAAGCGGTTATGTTGGGCCACAAGCAAAATGGGCAGAGGGATATAATCTGACTGATTATGATGGGGAGGTGTATGAAGATGGTATTGGCGCTGTGGCAGATATCGTTAATGATGCCACCGATACCGTGTTGCTGATTGTCGCCGGTCCCTGCCCCAATATCCCCGTGTTGCTAAAACGATATCCCGATATTGTCAAAAAAATTAAAGTGGCAGCAATGAGCGGCAGCATCCGCAAAGGCTATGATAGTGTCGTAACTCCAGATGCAGAATACAATGTCCGCACCAACGTGCCTGCGGCGCGCGCGCTCTATAGCGCCGGTTGGGATCTCACGATCGCCCCCCTCGACACCTCGGCAGAGGTGCGGCTATCCAGCCTTCGTTACCAAAAATTAATCGAATCGCGTTCATTGGTTTCTCAAACCATCCGCGAAGCCTACCGGATATGGAACCAGGAAGGTGAATATGGTTATATTCCTGACTCTCATAGTCCAGTTTTGTATGATACTTTGGCAGTTTATTTGGGATACGAACAAACGTACTGCAAGATGAACGATCTCTATATCCAAGTAAATGAGTATGGCTTTACTCGTATCGACTCGAATGGCCAATTGGTTCATGTTGCCATCGGCTGGAATGATCGAGATAAATATCTCGACCATTTGGTTCAACGGTTGTCTGCCGGTGTGGTCAATGCACATTTTCCTGATGAAGAACAAACTTCTCAATAAAAGAATTTTCTTTATCGGGCTGAAGATTCTTCAACTTGCTGTTATAATTTGTTTATACCTATATTTGTGTGTGGAGCCTACATTCTATGAAAGCGATTATTCCCTGTGCGGGGCGGGGCAAACGGCTGCGCCCATTAACCTTCACCAATGCCAAACCCTTAATTCGAATTGCAAACAAACCGATTGTGGTCTACGCCATAGAAAAGTTGAAACGCGTTGGGATCACCGAAATCGGCATCGTCGTCAGTTCAAACACCAAAGATATGGAACAAGTGTTGAAAGATGGCAGCCATTTGGGAGTCAATATCACGTATATCATGCAAGATGAACCCAAAGGTATCGCGCACACCATCAAAGTGTCTCAAGAGTTTTTGGGTGACGATTCATTTGTCATGTGTCTGGGTGACAATCTGCTCGAAGA
The DNA here is from genome assembly GCA_964516245.1 of uncultured bacterium. Lineage (GTDB taxonomy): Bacteria > Hinthialibacterota > Hinthialibacteria > Hinthialibacterales > Hinthialibacteraceae > CAZEZQ01. The sequence goes on from CAZEZQ010000012.1 coordinate 2,982, forward strand.
AGGGCTTGAAGGCGCGGTAGACAAATTCAAACAAAATAAAGCCGATGCCCTGATGTGCGTGTATCCCACCGACAAACCCGAATTGTATGGCATTGTTGTTATTGAGAACGAAAAAATCGTAAAAATCATTGAGAAACCGAAAGACCCGCCATCGAATCTGGCCGCTGTTGGCGTTTACGTATTCAATTTGAAAGTGCACAAAGTGGTCGATAACCTGAAACCTTCAGCCCGAGGCGAACTCGAAATAAGCGATACATTGCAGGGTCTGATCGACAGCGGTAATTTTGTAGAGCATCATGTGCTCAAAGGATGGTGGATCGATGCCGGCAACCCAGACGACATGATCGAAGCGAACCGCCTGGTGCTGCAAAGCATTGAAACGAACATTCAAGGGAAAGTGGATGGCGAATCACAAATGCGCGGCAATATTGTTATCGGCGATGGCAGTGTCATCGAAAACAGCACCATCCGGGGACCGGTAATCATCGGAAAAAATTGCACGGTTCGTAACGCATACATCGGAAGTTTCACCTCTCTGGGCGATAATTCCACTTTGGAAAATTGCGAAGTCGAATATAGCGTAATCATGGAAAACTGCAACATCAACAACGTAGAAGACCTCATCGGCCATAGCATATTCGGGCGCAATGTCACCATCACCAGCCGGAAACGCAGGCCCAAGTCATACAAACTCGTGCTTTCAGACGAGAGTGAGGTGGAACTGCTGTAATAGAGAAGGCTGCATCGTTTATTTTCTCTCGTGCATCACCACGGTTTGGGCCTTGTATCCTGTGGCTTGTTGTTTCATACGCAATTGCCTGCTTTCGAACAAAATTTCCCCCCGGCTGAACAAACCGTTGCTGACATCGTAATCCGTAGATTCAGAATGAATTCCATACGCCCCGGCTGCATCCACCCGTATCGTAATGGGATAACGCAATTCATCTGATAGGGTTTTACCGAACTCGGCCTTCAAACCGAAATAGTAGGGGGTGGTGTATTGGCCGGTTTGGTCGTTGAGCACTTCGTTTTGATTGAAGCCGTGCAGGGTCACCGCTGACAACCGCAACTCACCAAGACGCCAATCGGGGAAATCAATTGTTGGATAATTTTTCTGTATCCGTTCCAAATCGAGTGTATAGATTTTCCAAAAACAAGCCTGGTCGGGCGAAGTGATGTTCATTTGGCTAAACTCCACCCGTCGTTTGTTTTGCTTGGCAAATTCAAGTACGCGTGTGGGGTTTTGGGTTACACGGGTAAATAGTTGATCCATAGAGAGCGTTAATTGCTGCGGCTGCTGGCTTCGCTGATTTTCCAAAAACCGGGGGATGCTAATCGCCAATAGAAACAGGCAAACTACTGTTGCCAAAACAAATTCAAGAATACGAGATTTCATCATAACAAAATCATACCATTTCAACGGCACTTTGGGAAATTCATTGGAAAATTCTCCATATCTAGATAGCGCAAATGATAAATTTATGTGCCCTCTAGAAAGAAAACCTCAAAAAAATAATTGCGCAAAATCCTTGAGTTGATTTGTAAACTTTCGTGTTTCGACTATATTATCTATCTATTACTTTATCTATGATGAGAGGATGAGAACTATGACCCCAAAATTATTTCCCCTGATCTTTGTCTTGCCTATTTTATTGTTTGCCTGCTCGAACCCCGCCGACAACGTAACCGAAGCCCAGGTAGGCAATGCTGAGCCGGTTGATGCATCAATGGATTCTGAAGAAAATACGGATGCAACAACCTATACCATTACCTCCGATTCAACAATCAGCTTCATCGGTTCAAAGGTTACAGGCAGCCATGACGGCGGTTTTAAGCAATTTGAAGGCGCCATTCAGGTTCCAAATGGTTCACCTGAAGGAACTACCGGCAAGGTCGTGATTGATATGAATTCGCTCTGGTCTGACAACGAACGTCTCACCGGGCATTTGAAATCAGCGGATTTTTTTGAGGTAGAAACCTACCCTACATCCACCTTTACCGCCAACAAAATCGAAAAAAGCGATGAGGGGTATACCGTCAGCGGTTCGTTGAATTTGCACGGTGTCACCAAAAGCATTTCGTTCCCGGCCCAGATCGATGTTAACGGCGATCAATTCACCATGCAGGCCGAATTCTTCATCAACCGCTTCGATTTCGGCATCAAATACCCTGGCAAACCCGACGACCTGATTCGCAAAGAAGTGGTGATTAAATTGGATATCAAAGCACAGGCGTGATTTAATATTGTTACGATTTCATGAAAATTCGGTTGGCTCCTTACCATGGATTGCAAAAAATCTTATGCTTAGCAATTCATTACTTTAAGTAAGGAACCTATTATGAAATTTCTATATTCTCTAATCATAATTCTGTCCATCGTGATTTCATCCTCATGGGGATGGGCGCAAAACAATCTGCATATCTACGCTCATGCCCATAACGATTACGAACACGAACGGCCTCTTTTGGATGCGTTAGACAACCACTTTTACAGCGTGGAGGCCGATGTCTGGCTGAACAAGGGTGAGATTTTGGTGGCTCATGATTGGGGCGATTTCAAAGGCACCTTGCAAGATTTGTATCTTGAACCATTGAAAGAACAGGTCAATGAAAGAGGTTCGGTGCACGGTGACAACGTACCATTTTTGTTGTGGATCGACATCAAAGACAACACACCGGAATTCTTGGATGTATTGCATGAATTGTTGAAGAACTATTCGATGCTCTTTCATTACGAAAACGACAACCCCACCCACAATCCGGTGAAGGTAATTCTCACTGGAAACATGGAACAAAAGTCGAAATATGTTGAAGAATATGATATGATCGCTGGTTCACGAGAAGGCTATAAGGGG
>CAZEZQ010000012.1:5846-19171 GCA_964516245.1 uncultured bacterium
ACGCTTTGCCTGCCGTGACAGCAATTCGTATGATGAGTCTGACCCCCAGGCCACAACCAAATGGCCCTGGTATGCCTTATCGTGGGGAAGATATTTCGAATGGCGGAACAGTGAACCCATAACAGAACAGGCCTTTGATGAATTGAAACGCCTGGTTGACGAGATCCACTCCAAAGGGCGCCAAGTACGCTTTTATGCCACTCCCGACCACGAACACTATTGGGACGCGGCGCTCAAGGCCGGTGTAGACTTAATCAACACTGACCGCCTACAAGCACTGAACCAGTTTTTACAAAAACAACAATCGTCAACCAGCTTAGGGTACAATTCAAAAGACATACCTGACTAATACTCTGTCAAGCGTGTATTAATGAGGTGTATTAATGACGTTCCGGCAAAAAGTTATTTTTGGAGCGCAGGCGTCCTCGCCTGCAACTACATAGAGAGCAGGCGGGCCGCCTGAGTTCCAATATGTGGTACAACAAAAAGCTGGATTTACTTTTTGCCGGCTCGTCATGAATGGCTTAACCAAAGTTCATTCCCCCTTTTTTATTGGGGGTCAGGCTATTCTCATTCCGCCAAATCCCCCCAGCACCTGCGGTGCTTGCCCCCCTTACTATGGGGGGCAAAAAACGTTCCCCAAATTTGTGGGAAAAGATCAGTATCTTGGAAGCGAAATTACTTCAGTTCGTTGAACGATTCCATTTTTTCAACCAGGATATTTATCGCGCAGCAAATTCCCCCGGTGATCAATCGCGTCGGGGTAATCTTTTTTCAATTCTTTCACCAGCTTGGCAGCTTTTTCATCTTCGTTAATTTGCTTGTAATAGTGCGCCAAGAGAAAACGCGCATATGCCCCCACTTGCACCCCATCGCCGTAATAGCAATTTGAATGGTTTTCGATGGCGTATTTGTAATAATTCAGTTTCTCATCGCCTTCCGACATTTGGCCCAGATAGAGCACTGCGCAGCCGGTGCGGTTGGCCTTTTTGTATTCTTGAATTAGCTTCTCCAAACTTTCTTTGGCTTTTTCGGTCTGCCAATTTTTGTTGGCCACTTGATACAGCGTTTCAATTTCGCGCAACTGCTCTCGCGTATATCGATCGATGTCTTTGGCCATGCGTTCTTGCGCCTTGGCCCGTTGCGTATTGACGATCTGTTCGGCAATATATTTCTCTTTGAGCGGTTTGACGAATTTGTTAAGGTCTTCAATTTGCTGCTTTAGCATCTCTACTTCGGCCCGCAGCTTTTTGACTTCCTCTTCCAACTTGTATTCGATAAACTTAGTCAGGTCTTCGTTTTGCTGCTTTAACATTTTGACTTCGGCTCGCAGTTGTTTGTCTTCTTCTAAACTGGCGAAAGCGCCCGGGCTGATAAGTAATAAAGCCAATAGAACAACGTATAATTTGTGGATGGTTTGAGCCATAATTTTCTCCTCTAGGTTATTGGAGTCCCCGCTCTCCCCAACTTTGGCGTGGATAAGGGAATATTATCATGGATGGGTGTAAATTGTCTTGTAAAAATTATGTGGATTAAAAAATGAGTGAGTTACGATTTTATCCAAGCCCAGTTGTGCTAAGCGGTAAGCGTGTTCTTCTTGAACCTTTAACCTTAAACCATGCATCCGATTTGTATGAGATGGGGCAAGATGACCGCATTTGGCGCTTTATGCCTGTGCCTCGCCAGAAAAGTATTAATGAGACTGAGGGTTGGATCAAAACCGCCTTGCAAGATCAAACAAAAGTCGATTCGATCCCTTTCGCCATCATTCATCAAGAAACCCAAAAAGCCATCGGGTCAACCCGTTACTTGGATATCCGCCGCAACGGCCGTACATTGGAGATCGGCTGGACCTGGCTGGCGGTTGAAAATATCATTTGTATTGTTTGTGCTATTGGCATAACATCGTTCGCCAGTCCTTGCGTTATTTGTCTGAACCTGCCCAGGATGCAAATGAGGTTCAGGATAACGGCATCAGCGATTGAGGAAAAGAATATAGAAATATGATTTTGGAAGGTATCAAAGCATTTCTTTTAATAAAGACAACCAATTCTCTTCTCTGAAGTTGTTATCCTGGCTATCCAAAAAAATCTTGGACATCCTGGTTCAGACAAATAAACGTATTCACTCGCAAGACCGCCAAAACCAGCCCCCACCATTTGGCGGCTTTGTTGGCGGTCTTGGATGAAAACGAGGAAATTGTTGAATGGAAGAAAATAATTTCTTCCGGGTTTAAAACAAAGAGGGCCGGGATTCCTCCCGGCCCGAGGCAAAATTCATGGATGAATAAAACAATCATTTAAGAATCGGCATGCGTGGGGGCCATCCCAATCTTTTCGGTGTTGGGTTGGTCTGCCGGTTCGATAGAAGAAATCAAGTCTTGGATGCTTTTCATTTGATCTTGGGTCGAATGAATGGAAGCGCTGAGTTCTTCCATAGCCGATTGAAACTCTTGAAGCGCCTGATCCGACTTGGGATCCGAAATGAACGCCTGGGCTCTGGCCTGGGTTTTTTCAATACCGTCCAACAGTGAAGAGCGGATCGAAACCGCCTGCTCTTTCAGGGCTTTGATTTGCTTCAAGACTTCTTCCGTTTTTGCCGTTTGAGTGCTGAATGCGACTTCGTTGATCTTTTTCTCCAAGGTGTCGACCCATGTGGTGAATTGATCTTCAATGGTTTCGGCAAAACGGGCATCCGCCATTTGCACCAGGTTTTTCAAGGCCGTATCGAGTGACGACGCATTGGCGAGTTGTTCAGAGCCTTGCAGTAGATTGTTCACATGTTCCACTTTGGTGAGAATGGCGTTGCGGGTGCTTTCGATTAACGATTGGTTTTGCTGCTTGACTTCAGATAGCGAGGTCAACAATTCTTCGTTTTGCCCCGCGACGGCGTAACTCAGTTCGGCCAACTGAGTTTGCAGCACTTCTTGATCTTTTTGCGTACTGGCGAAATCCATGCTCAAGTTTTCAGATACCACGCGAATTTGTTGTGAAAACGATGCCAAGTTTTCTTGAATGGTCCGGTTTTGTTTGGCGAGTTTTTGTTCCAATTGCGCCACCGTGCTGCGCAATGCGCCAATCGATTGCTCATCGGCTTTTTGCTCTTGTTCAATGGCAGAAAGCGTTTGGCCCAGTTTGTCATCCAAAGCGGCAATTTTCTGGTTTTCTGAAGAATCCTGCTGTTGCATTTGATCGGTGAATGAGGACAATTGGCTTTGAATATCCGCCATGCTTTTTTCTGAAGCGCTTTGCAGTGAGGCGATTTCTTTCTTGAGCGAATCAGAATTTTCCTTAAACTTGGCATTGATCACGGTGTTCAGGTTCTGGGTCAATTCAGACAAACTCGCCACCCGTGTTGTAAGATCTTTGTTGATATGGATAATTTGATCGTTCAACGCGGTCATTTGAGAATCCATCTTTTGAGTCTGTTCTTTGGTGGAAATCACATCGTTTTTCACAAGCTGGAGCTCTTGCGAAAGCGACGACACTTGTTTTTGAATCTGCTGCGCTTGTTCTTCTGTTCGTTCGCTCAGTTTTGCCAGTACGTTTTTCAGTTGTTTTTCTTGGGAGGTGTCTTTCTGTTCGATGGCTTTGGCCAGTTCAGAGGTCTGGGTCGAGAAATTCTGCACCGTATCCGACATCAGAGAACTCAGTTCTTCTACCGAAGATGAGAATTGCTTGGCAAACGAGGCGGTTTCCGCCCGGTTGGCCAGAATATCTTTACGGGTGTTGTGCAGCGTAACTAAGGTGTCCTCCGATTGCGAAGCCACCTTTTCGGTTTGAGTTACAATTTTGTTTTCCAGTTGGGTCAGCCGCTCGTGCATATATATGCCGGCACTGGCGAATCCCGCCAGCATACATACGATAAGCCAAAAAACAGCCCAACCCGAGCCGGTGGATTGAACAGGCCCAGTTGTGGACGCCGGTTTTGATTTTTTGGTATTTTCGTCCATTTTTCTCTCCTTTCCTGTGTTTTACAGAATAGATTTTGCTCAAAGCAAAAAATTTGCTTTGAAATTTAGAACAGTATTTGATAAAGGGGGTACTCGATGGATCATCTAAGAACAAGTACTGGCAAGTACCCTCAACCCAAAAGAAATACAGTCAGATACTATATTGCACCTAATTTAATTTATTGTCAATACTTTTTTTTATTTTTTTTACAAATTGAATTACAAGAAAAATTTTTGTTGACGATAAGATGTTTTATTCCGTTACCCCAGTTTGTATCGCCAAAGTGGTTCTTTTCTAATAGTTTCCACCATTTTTCAGTAGCTGATGGCAACCAGTATTGTCAAATCTTCGTACCATTTCATACTTGAGGGTTGAGGAAAAATTTTATAATTTCTATTTCGTGATACAATAACAAGTATTTTGTCTTCCAAAAATTCGCTCATCCAAATCAGAGGTATTGTACGCAAGAGACAATCGAGGGTAATTTTATGAAGAAGAAACCGCTGCTTGGTTTCGCAATTTTTTTATTGATAGGATTGATCGTTGGAATGATATACTGGCAGTCATTTCTCGGGAAATTCGCAATCTCAATGTTAAAATCGAATTACGGCCTTGAAGTGAACCATGAGGGGTTATCATTTTCATTCAAAGGCAATGTTGTTTGCGAACAGCCGAAAATCGTTGATTTGAAGAATCCACAATTCAATGCTTTTGCAACCGCCAACTCACTTGAATTGGGAGTAAAAATGCAGAAAGCATTCTCTGGAAAATTTGAAGTGGATTCCTTACGCTCCAACAAACTAGAGATGCAACTCAAGCACCTTCCCAATGGCTCATTGCACTTGGCCCATGTTCTGCAGCGTTTTGCTCCCCAAGCCACTCCCCAATCGGCTGCAGACGACGCGAATGTGAGTGCAACTCAACCACCCGAACCCGAACCTGAACCCAGCAAATCAGACGAAGACAAGATTCCAAGCATTCAAGTGCAAAACTCCAAACTCAACTACACATCACAAGACGATATTCAATACACGCTGCAATTCGGCGAACTGAATGCGATCCCCGAGCGGTTTGCGCTCTCTTTTCAGCAAGCGCAAGCCACTCGAAATGAAGAAGATGGCCCCCCCTTGCTTCAACTCAACAATCTCACGATAGAAAATGTCCTAAAACCGGGTGACAAATCGCTCGCAGTCAGCGGCGATGGAATCGATTTGCAAGGCCATGAAATCGGCCAGGGAGAATTTGATTTCAAAGAAACCTTGGATGTATGGAAAGGGATTGTGGATAAAGTCGTTGCCGTATTTGAAAAATCCAAACCAAAAGAACAAACAGATCCTTCAAAAGTAACGATTGAAACGATGCAACTTTCTGATGTTTCGTTGGCGCTGCATTCGATGAAAGAAGAATCTCAAGCCATCCAAATTCATGTAGACCAGGCAGATTTGCAAAATGGGAACGAATTGACCTTGAAAAATTTCCGGTTGGATGAAGCCAATCAACCTACGCTTGAAGTGGAACACCTCATGCTCTCCGGAATCTTAAGCGAGTCGGCGCCGGTTGAAGTGGTACAAATTAAAAACATTCAATTGAATCTCCGTGAGAAAAGCGATCAACAACTCAACATTGTGCAAGTGATTCAACGAATACAAGAAGCGATCGATGCATTCTTCCTGATCGGTGAGAAAACCGCATCTGCTGAAGGGAAAAACCGGTTTCTGGCAGGTTTGCAGAGCGTGGATATTCAAGATATTCAAATTCGGCATACGGATAGAGAATCGGTGGAAAAACGAATCGTATCCGAGAAAATCGATTACAATGCTGAGAAAAAAATTGCCGCCGCAACCAATTTTCGGCTCGAAGGGCCGAACCCAGATATAAACCAATTTCAATCTGCCAATATTTCTGCAATGTTGCGCGAAAAGCAATCTTATGGCCACCTCGAATCGCTGATGGTGAATCAATTAAATCTCAAAAGCGAAAGAAACCTCCATGGATTTACAGTGGAAGAGTTGTTTGTCCCTTGGATTCATATTCCAAAAAAATTTCAACAAGGCATAGCGAAAAAAAAAATTGCTCCCCCAGATTCAATATTCCGGATCGACAATTTGAAATTTCAGCAAGCCAAAGTTGACATACTCGATGTTTCAGGAAGCCGGCGGGTTCAATTGGGTTTTGAACCGGTCAACCTGGCATGGAATGATGTTGTGTTCGATCCCAATGCAAACCCACTTGGTGGCGTCAATCTCAATATGGCAATGGTTTCGCCTTCTACAGGAAACCTGACGCTGCAAGGCCAGGCGGCAACCTCTATTGATAAGATCAATGCCGATTTGAAGTTCAACTTTGCCAGTAGAGACATAACGGGATTTCAGCCCTATTTGGAAAACAATATCTTTCAAATCAAACAAGGGGGGCTGCAGGCACAGGGGACAATCAAGATGGCCGATAACATCTTGGATGCCAATCTCAATGCCACCATGTTGAAACCCGATTTTCAAGTGAAACATGGGCAAGGGCTGCGATTGGATCGCCAAGCCGTTATAACAGCCTTAAACCGGCTGCGCGATAAAGAAGGCAATATTAATTTAAAGAACATCCATCTTCGTGGGAATCTAAAAGACCCACAATTCCGCTTTACCTCTACTTTTTTCGATGTGTTATCCCGCAATCTGTTCAAAACGCTACTAACTTTGCCCAACTTAGCCAAAGATGTAGCCGGCACAGGTAAGACGTTTGTAGAAGAAGCGCTAAAAGGGATCGGTTCAGGCGCGGCCAATCTCTTCAAAGACGTGTTTGGCGTCGGCAATCAAAAGAACAACGGCAAATAGCCAATTCAATCATTCATTCGCAATCGTCTCATTTCACCATTGCTTCGCACCCATATGGCCTTCTTGGCTTCGGGGAAAATTCGAATCGCCATCGCATCCATAATTACCGTATAAGGTTTTTCAGAAAATTCATACAAGGCGTTGTATTGATGAATCACGCCATAGCGGTCGAGCAACACGATATTTTCTCCCCCAGAAAAAGTGATATCGCTCACCACTCCCCAGCCGAAATCACTCGTCATGATTAACTGGCATTCATTGCTCCAACTGTTGTAGATGGACGCCGGTCCTTCCCTGGAGGTGTAAGCCAATTGATACCCTCGTGGTGTAGAGCGATAGGCGATATCAAAAATTTCTTTCTGAGTCGAAAGTTGTTGTTGTGAGTAATTCGATGAGTTCTCGAGGGGGATTTCTAACAACGTGCCGTTTTTGGAAACCGCATAAATCCTATCGCCTTCGGCGCTGCCTTCAATGCCAATCCAAGTTTGATTGGGCGCTAAATCGTTTAAATTGAGCCACCGTTTGGGAGAACGATCGAAAATTTCATGTTTTTGTCCAAAAATCTGTGGGTGGTGGTATTCCCAAATCTGGCCATCGTCTGTCAATAGCATTACCCGGTTTTTAGCCAAGGTTCCATCAATGGCTTCACTGCGAGGCCAATGAACCAGCCCTGAGCCTTCGAGTAAAAAAAGCACGCCTTTGTTTTCATAGATCAACCGGCCCCACCGGTCTAACATTATAATAAAATCTTCGCGCAAGGGCAGCACATCCACCACCATATCTATCGAGTCGGCCGGTTCGTACAGCGGCATGCCTTCGATGGCGCGCAATGCTTTGGTATCGAGCATTTCGTAGCAAATTGGGGTGAAGTGGCTGCCTTTTTTCCACAATTTTGCCAAGGTGTTGTATGCCGAGATGTAACTGCCCGCCTCAATCATGGTTTGAACTTTTTTTCGGGTTGTGACTCCACCTGTATCGATACCGGCAGTAACCACCCGATACCGATTGTCGAGCAAAAGAAGACGGTCTTTGGATTGCAGTTTTGTGATTTTTATATAGCGGTCGATAATATCGCCGGGTGAAACCACATCCTCATAAATAATGGTCGAACCGGTGTAATGAACTTTGCCATTTAAATCGAGCATCAAGATCCCTTTTTGATCTTCTGTGATATAGAAATCGCGGATGATCGGATAAAACCATTTCGTACTGAAAGGGAACTGAATTTGGTTTTTGTCGTAAGATAGGCGATTGTTTACATCTATGGTTACCGGTTGATTGTTCACGAAGTGAAGGGCTTTCACCAAATTGTAAGAAGGCTCACCTACAAGCAACAATGAATCATCTTCCGTATTCCACACCCGGTTGTAATTATCGACCACACAAACCGTGTTGGTGTTTTGCCGTACGGCTAAATCTACCAGATGGATGGGCATGTCGCGTTTGCCTGGAGACTCGGGTATGAACGAGCGAAAGGTTTCAACCGGTTCCCAAAGTACTTCATCTTGATATGAATCGAGAATGGATTTGCTTACTTGATAAATACCGCCTTCTTTTGTAAGCAATAAGGCATCGCCGGTATTGGTGAAATCGCCGGCAACCACCGGGCTGTCAATCAGTTTGTCGGGGGCGTAAATCCACCGCAACCGTTCGCTATTATCATAGCGGAAAATTCGGCCATAGCGGTCGAATACATACGCTTGGTGGCTGCCACCCGGCTGGATAGCGATATCCCGAGCCCATCCCGGATAATCGAACGGCTTTGGGGGGATTTTTCCAACCGTCGAAATGGTCCAATCGTCCATAAAATTCAAAATCTCTTTGTAATGGCCGGGAGATTCTTGCATGGCTTTATCTCCAAGCCAATACAGATGGGTTTCAAAATTTTGATCGAAGGCCTGCTGCATGCGGGTGTAGTAGAAATTGGGTATCACCGGGCTGATCACTGGGCCAATTTTTGTCGCGACAAACGGATAGCGCCAAAAGAGGGCATTTTGCAATACCCAGGCGGAAGAGATCAGAGCAAGCGCAACCACAAGAAATAGGATGCGCTTTCGCCATATTCGAGAATAAAATATATCTGTCATCATCACAGCTCCTAAACATGCGGCACTGGGGAATATAAACGTATACAAATCCCAATCCAGGGGGAAGCCAATCACAGGATAATACAAAAATCCAAAAATGTACGCTGGAAAGGCGGTAAGAATTGCAAATATAAATTCTGGCTTCGCGGCGTTTGTTCGAACGAAATGGAAATTGGTGAATACCCGTGTGAAAAATAGCAGAAACGGGATTGCCACCATTAACAGGGTAACATTGGCCCAATCAGCCAGATGTTTGCTGGAGAACAAGCCATAATTTTTTGCTTGCGCTTCAGGATTCAATGGAATCAATAGCGAGGGTTCACTAAGCCGGGTGATAAACCCGGCGAAGGGATTGGTGTAAGGAGACAGAAGCGCCAATGCCGCCATAATTGGGGTTATGATATAAAGAAGATGCTCACCAATCTGCCAAAGGCGTATTTCTTTTTTACGCCAGGCCAGAAAAATCAAATAAAGATATCCCAATCCAACTATCCCATTCCAAAATCCCACCGCGATGACGAAGCCAAGTGAGAAGCTCACTATCAATAAAGAAATTTTGCGCTGTAAATACAAAAGAGCAATCAGAATGAACAACCCCTGATTCATTATGGGGAATGCGTACACTTCCAAATATCCACAAAATAGGCTCAAAGCGGGTGTGATAATCAACAATAACGGAATGAGAAAGTTGTATGGAGTATTTAATTTGGATGACAACCAGGCGACCAGGCAAATATAAATGGCGCCATACAAACAACTTTGAATTTGAAATACCAGTGTAAGGGGGATGGAAGGCCAAATATCATGGATGATTGCCACCCAACAGCGGAGCACGGTTTCTAGAGGGGCATGTTCCACGAAAAATACGTTTCCCTGCACGGCCGCATAGCGAAAATGAAGAATATCTCCTGAATCCACACGTTGGATACGAAAATACCAAAAGATTGAGGTTATGGCGATTATCGCCAAACTGAGCGTTACCCAACGGTTCCAGTGATAAAAATACTTAAAAAGACGGAGGGCGCGAAGATAATATTGCAATAGAAATGCCGATGTGCGGTTATAAAATAGAATTGATAGAAATACTATGAGGAAAAAACCACTATAGATGGCAGGAAAAGGGGTTATACGCTTATAGAGCCATGGATATTCTAACGTTGGCCATGCAAGAATGATGGCAAACAGAAAAAGCAATAGCCATGAGGCTGTTTTTTGAAATATGGATCGTTTCGGTTGTTGGTTCATTCGTTCTGCTTGCTTTAGGCTGCATTTAGGCAAATTCGTATTGTAAAGCGAACTGTTCGCATTCAGCAATGGAGTTCTTTCAATAAAATTAGATTCGTGCTTTCTTTTTTGCATTGCCATTTCGTGGTTGAGCCTTAAGATCAACGCATACTTCGATGAGAATCCTTATGATCCTCACACTTTATAAGATGGGATAAAAATACGATTTCGCCAGAGGTAAAATCATGGGAGTCATTCAACCACAACGGGCAGTAGTGCTGATTTCAGGCACTGGCACTACGCTGCAGAATTTTATCGATCTATCCAATCGAGGAGAACTCCCGCTTCAAATCGAACGTGTCATCAGCAGCAAAAGTGATGTAATGGGGTTGGAGCGTGCTAAAAACCATGGGCTTGATGCCGTCGTAATCTCGCGAAAAGAATATAAACTTTGGGACGAGTTTAATCAGGCGCTGTGTGACGCTGTTGATGAGATCGATCCAGATATCATTCTTTTGGCTGGATTTCTATCACTCTTCCGGCCAGATCCAAAATACAACGGAAGAATGATGAATTCCCACCCCGCTTTGATCCCTGCCTTTTGCGGCAAGGGGATGTATGGGCATCATGTTCATAAAGCGGTCATTGAATCCGGTGTTAAAATCAGCGGGGCGACCATTCATTTCGTCGACCAGCACTATGATACCGGACCCATAATCATACAAGAATCCGCCCCCGTTTCCTTTTATGATACTCCAGAATCCCTGGCAGAACGAACTCAGGCCATTGAGCGAAGAATCTATCCGGAGGCAATACGATTGTATGCTGAAGGGCGTTTGAAAATTCATGGCCGGCGCGTAGAAGTCTTACCTGAATAAATCAACCAACTCAAAAGCATTAAATGTAAAAATATATTACGCTATAGTTGAGTGAACTATACAATAATATAGCTTTGTGTCACATTATCATTGATTTTATTTCTTTTTGGTATACAATTGGTCATCCAAACTTTAATGATTTTATCATTTTAAGAATTTTGGAATTCAGAAGAGCCGGCCGATTTTGGAGTTAAGGAGATCACCCGTGTTTTGGATATTTAACGGCCTCGTATTATTTTCAATCAGTATAAGTACTCTTATGTACTTATTAACACAAAAAAACCACAAAAAACATCATACTCTTTTGGTAGATTTGGGTCTGGCAAAACGATGGAATCGTGAAGAAACCACTCCCTTTTACAAATGGGGTTGGCGAAAAGCCAGTGGGGAACGTGTATGGGGAGAACGAATTGTTCGAAAGGCATTTGAAAAAGCGGAAATTTGGCTCACACCAGAAGACCTCGCCTTTTTTGAGAAACAATGCCGTGACAACAGCGCCGGACATACAATCAATGAAGACAAAGTACGGGACCGTGTGGAAATAATCATTAACAGAAATGATCATTTGACCAGCCATGTTATGAAAATTATCCGTGAAGTGATTCAATACGTTATGTCGGTAACCAAGTCTGAAGCAGAAATGCTTTTGGCCAATTTGGGAGTGAAAGAGCGTGAAGCCCCACTCCAACAATTATTGAAGTTAGAGTTAAAACGAAAACTAAGGCAAGCCGGATTGAGCATCATGGGTATTGATTCAAAGGGCATGAATCTTAAAAGTGACAAGGGAGAGTTTGTTTATAAACTTAAGGGATTTGATGGATGGTCTCAATGGATCAATGTATTCGAGCGTGAATGCATAGCGCAGCTTAGCCGCCGTTCGTATCCCCCCTACGACAAGGTTTTGCAGTCGGTGAAGAAATCTGTTCAAAATGGATTGTTTAGTGATTTCAAAAACGATATTACGGAAGCCCGAAAATTTCGAACGGCCCTCTCACAAGAAATTCAATCCGGGGTTTTAAGATTCCAGATGAATGATGTCGAACAATTGGATTCTATTCTTTATTCATGGAAATTTAACGACAAAATTCCATTTCGATTTAACGACCACAAACATTTACGGGAGTTGATTCTCAAACGTGATTTGTCGCCCCGGTTTCGTGAAATCATCGTTCAGCAAATTCAGCCCGATTCCAGCAGTTTGTTAAGTTTGGCCCGTTTTTTTCCCCGGTATGTGATTTTTTATGGACATAACTCCAAAGCCCGGAAATTTGCATCTGAACAATATATCAATCATATAGACCGCTTGATGGATATCTTGCCCACCTTCACTCATACTGAGACCAACCCCCCTGCATTGGTACGCATCCGGGAAAAAAATATCCAACAGGCCCGGGAAGAAGCTGATAATCTATTGAATTCGCCTCATTCGCTGCTAGACACTCTTCGCGGTGAGACCCCGGAAGTGAAAGATATGGAACCTTATTTACTTCAGTTCATCCAAAAAGAAAAACAAAAAGGCATTGTTGACAGAAACCTTACAAAAGAAGAGGCGGAAGAGCAGGGTTGGATCATCGACATGGGTATGGATGACCCCACAGAATTCGAGTTGGAACAATTGACCGAATCCGAATACAGTTCCTATTACCGCATCAATTGCGATGGGCCTGGGGATATTGATTTTGAAAGCAATTCTTTCAATGCCAAACAGCAACGCATATATTTCTTCAACATGATTCTCGACTCATTAACCGGTGTACCCGAAATTGACACCACCTCTGCTGAAGAGCGGCTCGGCAGTGGTGTTGCAGCCACGGAGGCGGAAGAATAGAATCTTAGGCGCGAAATTTAGAGATTGTCTTTTTGAAAGATTTTTGCATAGAGAAATCTATTCGGGGCAGACACGGGGGTCTGCCCCTACAATTGTAAAAATTTCAATATTTTGGCTGAATTTACGTCCAAAACTCAGGCGGAAGATGGGCTACATCATTGACATAGGCAAACTGCCGGTTCATCCCGTTCCACAATATGCAGGTTAATGAGCCGTTGCGATGGGCAAAAAAGACTTCTTGCCGCAGCTCGATGCCACAGAGATTCTGCACCAATGCGTTCACGAATGTCCCGTGTGTAACCAAAACCACGCATTCGTCTCTCTTGCTGTGTTCGTTGTAGATTCGCATCAATGCCTGGTGGGCGCGGTTTTGAATTTCTTCTTGAGTTTCGGCCACCAACGGCCACCACCGGCCCTGCCGCATTTCTTCCGGGCATTTTGCCCAGGGAAATTCTTCATCGAGTTCTTCTACACTGCGGGCGTTCCAATTGTCTTCCCACACTTCACAAAACACAGGATCAATCACC
>CAZEZQ010000012.1:19181-19918 GCA_964516245.1 uncultured bacterium
GCCAGTTTGATCTGCTCGCGGCCAACCCGGGTTAAGGGTGGATCCAACCCCGCTTTCTGCATGACGTTGCCTTCTGACTGACCGTGGCGCAGCAAAAACAATTTCATGTTTTTTTAATCCTTTTTCCCGTTTTGTAGTTATTGACCCTTTACGGGAAGCCTTCAAGAATATATTGAATTTTATACGGCATTCAAGGAGTAGGCGTTATGGAAATTGACAGGGATGAATTGAAAAAAATTATTCGAGAAGTAATGCAAGAAGATCTGCCTGTGGGCCATACCCCGCTGGGCGACCGTTGGATTGGCGGCAAGTTGTATTTGGAGCCGCGCGAACAAGGGATGTCGGTCAAAGAGATTCCGATTGAAAGTTTCTTCCACAAAATTGTGATGCTGCGCGACCGGCTGCGCGTGATGGAACAGAAGATCAATTCAAACAAGAAACTAACGGATGATGAAAAAGTTGATTTGCAGCAATACATCACCAAGATTTACGGCACACTAACCAGTTTTAATGTGCTGTTCAAGAACAAAGATGATCATTTTGTTGGCGAGCGGGGAAAGGGGTGAGGTCTGAACCAGGCAGGAGGAAAGGAAAGACAGGAAAACGGCAATGGCAATTTGAACTTGGGATGAATGGGATGAACATGGATGACGCGGATGGTGGTGAAGTGTGATTGAAGCACGAAAGCGCGAAAAAAGTGTAGAGCAAGAAGAACGGTGTTTTGAATTGAGGGGGAT
>CAZEZQ010000013.1:0-5055 GCA_964516245.1 uncultured bacterium
TCTTCCCATTGCTTCCGCTTCACCAGCCAAGTTTCGGCGGGAGCCTCGCTACGGCGCATTTTCAACCTCACCGCGCGCGATGGTGTTTGAACCACGGATTACACGGTTGGTATTGGATGACACGGATAAAAGCTGGTGGCGAGAGCTATTATGATTGTGGGATGGTTGATTGTTCGGTTGTGAAGCATTCGCGGCTCGGCGGGAGCCTCGCCCTCCCGTTGAAGCATCATCAAACTTGTCATGATAGGACATATCGCGGGAGGGCGAATCTCCTGATGAGCCGGTTCTTCCCATTGCTTCCGCTTCACCAGCCAAGTTTCGGCGGGGTGTGCCGGTAACCCGGTTGATTCCTTGATTCCAGCTGATAAACCTTCCCGATACGACGAACGGGCAGCCTAGCAGCGTGCAAGAGAACTTCGCAAACGCCTATCACTGGATGGCATATCGATTAAATATTCAATAGATAAGGACCGGAATTTTACATGAAAAATAGTTTCAAAGATTTGGTCGTTTGTTCCAAACAGGAATCCAATTGCATTGTACGCCATATAGTATACATTATATGCAAAAAGAAAATATCTATGCAGAACGATGACCGCATAGCACACGAATTGATATCGAACTGAAACAAGCAGCGGTGCAAATCTTCCATCAGTTGGGAATTAGTGAAGGTGAAGCCATTCGTATGTTTTACTCGCAGGTTCAGCTCAATCAAGGCCTCCCTTTTTCTATTAATATTCCCAATCAAGAAACCAGAGAAGCGATGAAAGAAGGAGAAGATGCCGAATCACTTCCCTCTTACAAACAATTTTCTGATATTCGCAATGAAATGGGAATGTAAGTGCTTCTCATTAAACCCACATCTCGCTTTTTGAAAGATTTTTACTTTCCCCCGCCTCATGCACTTCATTCGCCGCGCGAACACCAGAGCGCAAGGCCCCTTCTATGCTGGCGCACATAATCGATGTGTGCTCACCCGCAAAGTGAATTCACTCATAAGAACGTTGCAGAGGTTTATGCTAGCGGGTCACATCGCCTGGTCCCGGCCATGAATACCCCGCCAGGGCATAGGGGTCTTCGCTCCAGGCTTTGACTGTACTCCCCTTAATTTGATTGAATAGATAGAAGATAGGACCAATCAGGGTCCGGTGTAGGGATAGAGTTCTGTGGTGAGATAGCGTTCGCCGGTATCGGGCAAGACCACCACCACATCTTTCCCTTTCCCAATCTCTTTGGCGTACTTCACAGCGCAATAAGCGGCCGCTCCACACGAAATTCCAGAGAAAATCCCTTCTTCGCTGGTTAACCGGCGGCCATAATCCATTGACTGCTCGTTGGTAACGGTCATGACTTTATCCACTAGGTTCATATCCATAATTTCAGGGATAAATCCTGCGCCGATGCCTTGGATTTTATGGGGACCGGGCTCTCCACCCGACATCACTGGCGAGTGTTCTGGTTCGACGGCAATGAGTTGGATGTCCGAATTTTTCTCTTTCAAATACCGGCCGGCCCCGGTAATGGTGCCTCCCGTACCAACACCGCTAACCAGGGCATCGATTTTGCCTTCGGTTTGTTCCCAAATTTCCGGCCCGGTGGTTTCATAATGAATTTTCACATTGGCTTTGTTGCGAAATTGCTGAGGCACAAACACTCCCTCTCCTTCTTTCGCAATTTCTTCTGCTTTTTCGACAGCGCCTTTCATGCCTTTCGGCCCTTCGGTAAGCACCAGTTCCGCTCCAAACGCCTGCAAAATCTTCCGCCGTTCCAAACTCATTGTTTCCGGCATGGTCAACAATACACGATACCCTTTTACCGCCGCCACCATAGACAAACCGATCCCAGTGTTTCCACTGGTTGGTTCGACAATGGTGCCGCCGGGTTTTAAGATACCATCTTTTTCGGCTTCTTCGATCATCGATAAGGCGATTCGTTCTTTTACACAACCCGCGGGGTTAAACGATTCTAATTTTGCCCATATCACAGCAGAACCGGGTTCTGGCAACTTATTTAACCGCACAATTGGAGTATCACCGATCAATTCATTTATGTTATTCGCCCGCTTCGCCATAATGTTCTCACTCCTTCATTGAGTAAACATGCATTGTTGATTAATCTGATTCATTAAATCTACCTGTAATGTAGACTAAATCAAAAAAATGTTCTTTACGCAAGCCAAAAAAACGTATTTTCTTGAATTCTCTGAGTATATAATGATTGTGAAATGAAGAATTTATTTTATTATATGACGAACTGGCAAAAAGTCTGATCCACAAAACGGCCTCTCAATATATAGTAACATGGGTATCTAATCTGCACTTTATGTTGTTGCAGGCGAGGACGCCTGCGCTCCAAAAAAGACTTTTTGCCGAATCGTCATTATATGGCATTTTAATAAACAAAGTAAAATTAATATGGAAAAAATCAACCTCAAAATTCCCGATGACTCCAAACCAATACGTATCGATAAATACATTTCCGAACAATTGCCCCAGTTATCCCGAAGCCGCATTCAACAGTTTATCGAACAAGGTTTTGTGAACCATTGTGGGAACCGTGTAACCCGCACAAGCGAAAAAATCGTTCCTGGCGAATGTTATGAAATTACCCTCCCTCCACCAGAACCAAGCGATGTGCTCCCTCAAGAGATCCCCATCCCCATTGTTTATCAAGATGCCAGCATCGCATTGGTAAACAAGCCGCCTGGAATGTCCGTTCACCCTACAGAGACCAAAACCACCGATACCTTGGTCAATGCTTTGCTCTTTCATATCAAAGATTTATCCGGCATCGGAGGGGTCTTGCGGCCCGGAATCGTTCACCGGTTAGACCGGGTCACCAGTGGGATACTCATAGTTGCCAAAAACGATGAGGCTCACCACAACCTGAGCGCTCAATTCAAAAACCGCGAGGTCAAGAAAATCTATTGGGCTCTGGTTCATGGCACACCCATTAAAGCGAATGGAGAAGTGAACCTGGCGATTGGCCGGCATCCATCCGACCGCAAGCGTATGGCTCCATTGCCAAACGGACGGTCTGCCCTAACCCGTTACAAAACCATCAAAGAAGGACTAGGAGGAAGTTGGTTGGAGCTTTATCCTGTTACAGGTAGAACGCATCAAATTCGGGTTCACTTGAAACATTTGGGGTGCCCCGTCATTCGCGACACTTTATACGGTTCACGAAAAACACTGGGTCGGGGCCAATTGGAACGGCTATTCGAAAATTATCCTGGTATCGCCCTGCATGCGAGATCGATTGAATTTCGGCATCCATGCCGGGGCGAGACCATGGCCTTCGAAGCCCCATTGCCCAAACCATTCGCCGAAGGGTTAGAAAAATTTCTATGACCAGCAATACCACCCGCAATCTGATGACTCCAGAAGACATCGAGCGCACGCTCAAGAAGCTTGCTGCCCAAATCTGGGATCAAATGGGGAGTGACAAGTTGGCGTTGGTTGGTATCCGCCGCCGGGGGGCGACTTTGGCCAAACGCCTTCAGCCCACCCTTTGTTCGCTGGCTGGTTATAACATCCCTCTGGGAATACTGGATATCGGCTTATACCGGGACGACATCGGTATGGGAGAGGTCGCCCCTGAGGTACGCAGTACAGAAATTAATTTTGATATTGACGGCAAAGATATCATTCTTGTAGACGATGTCTTGTATACAGGCCGCACCATACGGGCCGCCCTCAACGCACTCATGGATTTGGGACGCCCAGCGCATGTCAAACTGCTGGTTTTGATCGACCGGGGCAATCGGGAACTCCCGATTCAAGCCGACTTTGCCGGCAACGCGCTCGATACCCATCAGAATGAAACCGTGAGTGTTTTGCTTCGTGAAGACGATGGTGAAGAAGCGGTTCAAATTTCATCGAATGAATAAAAATGGAAAGTTAGAGGAAAATCGAGTTAAAGACTGGAAACCTTTCAAAAAATATGGATAATAAAGAGGAGAGTATGAATGCTTATTATGAATAACTCTATCCGCATTCTCTTATTGACCGCCTTTCTTCTTCACCTCAGCCAAACTATTTTTCTTTCCAAATATAAAATTTGCTATGCAGAAGACCAATCGATTCATTTATTAGTTCGAGCCGATGATATGGGCTGCAGCAATTCAGTGAACCGGGCCTGTATCGATTCATACAAAAATGGGATCGCCCGCTCCGTAGAAATTATGCCCTCTACCCCTTGGTTTTTCCAAGCGGTGGAAATGTTGAAAGATACACCCGAATACGACGCCGGCGTTCACCTGACCCTTACCAGTGAGTGGGATTTGCTAAAGTGGGGACCATTGACTCAATCTCCCACGTTGGTGGATCCGAATGGACATTTCTTTCCACGAACCGGGTATGGTGACAATACGGGCTTTTTATCCAATCATCCAAGTATGGCAGAGGTAGAAAATGAGCTGCGCGCTCAAATCGAATTGGCGCAAGAACATATCCCTCAGGTAACGCATCTCTCCGCTCATATGGGCACGGCAACGGCCAATAACTCTCTTAAACAATTGGTGAACCGTTTGGCAAAAGAATACAATCTCCCGATTGAGTTCCCAACATTGCAGCGGGTCAAGAAACCCGATACATGGAAAACAACCACCGGCCTAGCCCGTGAAAAGGTGTTTCTTGAAATCATAGAAGATCTCGAACCTGGATACTGGCTGTTTGTAGAGCATCCCGGCTACAACACACACGAAATGCGCGGCATGGGCCATCCCGGTTATGAAAACGTGGCCCAAGACCGAACGGCGGTCACCCGGGTGTTCACCAGCGGGCGGGTTCAAGAAGCCCTTAAGAAGATGGGGATAGAACTCATTAGTTATAAAGACTTGATCGAAACTGGTGGAAAGTAATTTCCACCTTTTTTTTATCAATTTGAATTGTGAAGCAGTCGCCTATAATGCTTCATTGAAACTGATTACAGCAGCAAGAGATGACAACCCAATTGGAGCGCAGGCGTCCACGCCTGCCTTGTTGGAGCGCAGGCGTCCACGCCTGCCTTGTTGGAGCGCAGGCGTCTCGCCTGCCTTGTTGGAGCGCAGGCATC
>CAZEZQ010000013.1:5155-15675 GCA_964516245.1 uncultured bacterium
CGCCTGCCTTGTTGGAGCGCAGGCGTCTCGCCTGCCTTGTTGGAGCGCAGGCATCACGCCTGCCTTGTTGGAGCGCAGGCGTCCACGCCTGCAACTCTTAAAATGCAGGCGAGGACGCCTGCGCTCCAAAGGAAATTATCGAACTGTAAATCATAGATGAACAATATAATAAGGGATAACTAGCACAGCATCATGAAGAAATGGCGCTTCAAAGATTGTTTGGGGCTTCGTGGGGTCACGCGGGAAGAAATTGAATTGGTGCTCGATACCGCGCGCTCAATGAAAGAAGTCCAACAGCGCAAGGTCAAAAAAGTGCCGACCTTGCGCGGCAAAATCGTTGTAAATCTCTTCTACGAACCCAGCACCCGCACCCGAACCTCTTTCGAATTGGCCGCCACCCGCCTGAGTGCGGATGTGATCAATATCACCACTTCGCAAAGCAGTGTGGTGAAAGGGGAAAGCGTTTTGGACACCGCCCATACCCTGCGCGTAATGGGCGCCGACCTGGTGGTCATTCGCCACAGCATTTCTGGGACGCCGCATTTTCTCGCCAACAATATTGACATTCCCGTGATCAACGCCGGGGATGGGACTAACGAACACCCCACGCAAGCCCTGCTCGATATGTTCACCATTCGGGAACACAAAGGCAGCCTTGAAGGGCTCACCGTAGTGATTCTTGGCGATATCCTGCATGGCCGCGTGGCTCATTCGAATATGTGGGGCTTGCTGACTATGGGCGCCAAGGTACGTTTTGTCGGCCCCCCAACCCTGATCCCCAGGGCCGTGCACGATTTGGGGGTTGAGGTGTATCACAACTTAGACAAAGCCATTGAAGGGGCAGATGCGATCAACATTCTTCGCATCCAACGCGAGCGCATGACCGCCAACTTTTTCCCCAGTTTGAAAGAATTCAGCCAATATTACGGGATGAACCTGGAGCGTTTGAAACACACAAAACCAAGCACACTCATTATGCATCCCGGCCCCATGAACCGGGGCGTGGAAATTACATCCGAAGTGGCCGATTCAAAGCAATCCGTCATACTCGAACAAGTCACCAATGGCATCGCTGTACGAATGGCCCTGCTTTATTTGCTAACTGGTCGCGAAAGCAAAGAGCTGGAGCCTCAAATGGAAACTACACCGAGTTTGTTTTAGTTGATCATGAGAAAAGTTATTCAAAACGTACGCTTACTCGACCCAGCCAGCCGCACAGACAAGATTTGCAATGTGTTGGTGGTAAACGGCAAAATCGAGCAGATCACGAAAGAGCTTATCTTTTCTGCTGACGAATATATTAAAGCCGATTCGTTGTGGCTCTTGCCCGGTTTGGTCGATAGCCACGTGCATCTTCGTGAACCCGGCCAGGAAGGAAAAGAAACCATCGCTACCGGGGCCCAAGCCGCTGCTGCAGGCGGAGTGACCTCGGTGGTCTGCATGCCCAATACCACACCCCCAATCGACAACAAGACCCAGATTGAATTCGTGATTGAACGGGCCCAGCATACGGGTTGTGTGCGTGTGTATCCAACCGGCGCTCTCACCCATGATCTGGGGGGCCAAGACCTGGCTCCGATTGGCGAAATGGTCGAAGCGGGAGCGGTCGCTGTATCTGAAGATATGAACAGCATTATGGATTCGCTTGTGCTTCGCCGCGCGATGGAGTATTCCACCATTTTCAAAATTCCCATCATTCTGCATAGCGAAGATCAAACATTAACCCAAGGGGGGGTGATCAACGAAGGGTTAATGTCGATGAAACTTGGGGTATGGGGCATCCCCAAAGAAGCCGAAGCCGCCCATGTAGCCCGCAACATTCTGTTAGCCAAGAAAACAGGCGCCCACCTGCATTTGGCCCATATCAGCTGCGCCGAATCGATTGATATCATCCGGTTTTATAAGCAAAAAGGCTATCAGTTTACTGTTGAGGTGACCCCCCATCACTTGTTGCTAACCGAAGAAGCGACCGATGGCTACAACACCAATGCCAAAATGAGCCCGCCCCTTCGAACTAACGAAGACACCGAAGCGCTCATGGAAGGTTTGCGCGATGGGACGATCAATAACATCACCAGCGATCATGCCCCACATACTTTTGCCGACAAAAACCGCGAGTTTCCCGAAGCCCCTATGGGTGTGACCGGCCTGGAAACGTTATTGCCTCTTTTGCTTGATCCCATTAAAGAACGCTCTGGATTGGATGAACTCACGCTCTTGAGTTTCGTCACCAACCGTCCGGCTGCAATTATGAACCTGCCGGGTGGCGCTCTTTATGAAGGAGGCCCCGCCGATTTTACCCTGTGGGACCCAGAGCCCGCCGAAACCATAGACGCCGAACTCTCCTACTCCAATTCCCGCAACACCCCTTTCCATGGCTGGCAAGTAAAAGGCCGGGTGGAACGAACCTACTGCGCAGGGAAACTTGTGTACGCCCGGCCAAGATGCCGGTGATGGATCAATACCATCATATTGTAGACATCAACTACAATACACAAAATCAATCATATTATAGAATACAAAAATCAACATCCAAAATAGCTGCAAAATACAACATTTGTTCAATATTGGTCCCAATAGTGATAATTACTCCGTCATAAAATCATTATCAAAGATAATTGAATAGAAATTATATTCAATTATAATTTTATCAGCAATGATTTTGGCCTAGTTGTAAAATTCAAGAGATTATTTGAAACTATGCCTTGAGGAAAATACAAAATAAAGAAACATTTATAAGAATAGGAAAAAAACGTTTGATACAAGATTTCTTGTGGAATTCTGACTCTGAATATATAATGTCTGCAATCAAAGGTGAACAAAGAACAAGAACAGGATTACGATATAGAGGAGTAGGACTAAGTACAATCCCGAAAAGTATTAGTAAAAAAGATGTATCAGATATGATAATTTTATCAAAAAATGGTAAAGTTCAGCTTAACGAGAATGGCACAAGATTATTTGATCTTAAAACCTCATTTAATGGAACTCTCTTTTGCTGGATAATTAAAAAGGATCCTTGTTATGTCTAAATTAAAAGCTAAAATAAAAATTGCAAGTGAATTCACTGATACTCCTGGTCCTCGATTTATAGGCGATGGACCTTTTTCAGGTGAAGAGTTTCGCAAAAGATTTTTAGAACCCCTATTCGAAAACAACAATGATCTAATTGAGATTGATTTTGATGATGCATGGGGATATCCGAGTTCTTTTTTGGAAGAAGCTTTTGGTGGGTTGGCCAGAAAATATGGCAAAGATAAAGTATTAAATAGAATTGAAATAATCTCGAATGATGAACCCACTCTAGAAAAAGAAATACAAGAATATATTGAAAAATCATCAAAGTAATTTCACTCTTGTTAAATTCTCTTATTTGATTGTTGGAATTATTATTGGTTCCATATGGCCAATATTTTATTTGGATAATGATAATTTTTGGAACATAAAATTTACTGATGTAGTTTTAATATTAACTCCTATAATAATAGGCGTTTTCATTTATGAATATGTTAATAAAAGAAATATCTTATTTTGCAATAAATTAGACTCTGTTCAGAAATCCTTTTCTATATTTTTGGAAACATTAGAAGAATTAAACAAAATTTCAACAGAATATTTACAAACACCTACGCAATCGGATATTGATGAAGGAAAAATTTTATTACTACTTAGAAAATTAGCCATAACAATTGAGCCATTTTTTGCTATTTCAAAGTCTGATAAACTCATTGGCAAAGTACACGATGATTTGAATGATTTTTGGAGTCTGTTCTGCAATTACAAAGTAATAGTATCAGATTTTCGAGGTGTAAACAAAAAAGTTGCTTCTGAAAACGATATTCTTAAACACAATTTTTCATACCATAAAGTTTACATGAAGATTAATGAAATAGAAATGAAATTATTCTTTGATTAGATGAATAGGCCACCTTTTAACAATTCAAAGAAGAAATACTTTGAAAAAGATAAAGAAGATGTTCCTTTAGGTATTCCTTTCCCAAAATCAATACATGAGCGTAAATTGAGTTTGGAAGAATTTCGAAAGAAAGCCGCTGATTTCCGCAAAGAAGTAGGTCCTCAGAAAACCAACAGTGCTGACTTGATTCGTGAAGATAGGGAAATCAATAAATTTTGATTCAAATCAGAAAATGAAAAACAATTTTCAAAATCGTAACATGAAAGAAAATTACGGTGAATCAATGCCGTTTCAGTTAAGTAAAATCGATAATCAAGTACGAATCCAACTTCCTACACAGATTCAGGAAATATTAGGCCTTCAGCCAGATACAGATATAGTGATCGAATTAAAAGAGGATGGAATATTAATCAAACCGAAAAAGATAGATGCCCCCATTACTCAAAAATTCTCCAAAATGAATCTCCCCGTTTCCGATTGGAAAGATATGGAAAATGAAATTGAAAGTGGCTATTAAAAATAATGGAACAATCTGTGTTTCTGGATACAACTATTTTTTGACTAATTCTCCACTCTCGTAAATACCAGTTCGTCTCTAAAAAGATTCGGATTGTCTTTGTTATCAACTATGGCTTGCACCAAATCTTCACGTGTGGTGATGTCATTTGGCAAAGCATTCGAGTTTAGCAGGGTGAATGTGAGTGTATCCTCTGAGAGTGAGTATTTGACATATTGATATACAAGATCTTTCTTCCCCTCGGGTAGTTCCTCTTTCGGCAATGTGCCCTTGGCTGTGCCGAACCATCTTAATTGAGTCAATTTCATATCCGCCACCTCACACAGCCATGCTTTGGCATATATGGCGTTTTTCTCACCGGCAAGAAACTCAACCAAACACTTTTTCTCGTTCAGCGGGAGCACCAACAGCTTTTTGGTTTCTCCTTGGGTGGTTCTTGACCATAATCCAATGAGGCCGTCATCGATGTCCATTTGCGGGGCTTTGGAAAGTGGGAGCGAAAATTCACATCCAAGCACCAGCCCACAAACCAACAGGATGAATATAGATTTCACATTGTTTTTATGCATGGGCATTCTCCTTTTTTATTTATTTTATGAGTTGGATCCGATCATTGTAAATGGGTACGTTTCCAACAGCATCCTCCGTTGATATATCAGTCCAGAAAACAACCTTTTGCAGCGCAGGCGTCCCCGCCTGCCTTGTGTGCTGATGCTGTAGACATCCCCGCTTGCTCTATATGTAGTTGCAGGCGGGGACGCCTGCGCTCCAATATCACAAATTGCTAGTTTGTACTTTTGCCGATTCTTCTCATACAATTTGGTTTGCAATCACCAAATGAAAAAGGGGGTGATTCCACACCCCCCTGCAAGTTGCTTGATCGAGTGATATCACCGCTCGTTAAAATCCATTTTGAATATTGCACTCAAACTGCGGAAATTCACCGTTTTTGCCGCCAACCCATACGATATCTCCTACACTGGTGAGTCCATTGCTGGGGTTGTATTGAAATTTCGGTTCGCCATCGGGGCAGGCCGCAGAAGTTTGAAATCCGTTGCAGCCGCCAGCGCAGTGGTTAATCAGATCCGGCCCCCAGCTGTTGATGCGCCAGACATGGTTCCAGGCATGTGCATGGCCGCCGCCGGGAGTCACGGTTTCGACATAATCGTAGGCGAACCCCCAACGTTCAAAATCGGTTTGATTGAAAATATTGATGAACGGATCGGCTGGGATTGAACTCAAATACGATACAGGAGTGGTCAGGCGGTAATAGCGGATTTCATTGGGTCGCTGGTAACTGCCGTCTGGAGCTTCCCGTGAACGCTGCCAGGGTGGATAGGCGTTTTGATCCAGATTGTACATTTCGAGTGACTGGCCAATGGTGCGCATATCCGACTGGGTTCGCGCGATTTTGGCCCGGATTTGCGCATTCAAAAAGTTGGGCACCGCAATCGCCGCCAAAATACCAATAATCGCCACAACGATCAGTAGTTCAATAAGTGTAAAACCGTGCTGCCTCATATTCTATGCATACCTCCCCTAAATGAATTAAGAAAAGTATACTACAATTAACAATTAATTGAATATCCATATTTCATAATATGAATCCACTATTTTCTCCCCACTTCGAAGCGCTCGACAGGCTTCCATCGCCAAAGTAGAATGCTACGCTAATTATCTATAGGACAGTACCACTCGCAGGCAAGAGAGGAAAATGAGACGAACATGAGTTTTCTCGGCATTGGCCCAGTTGAAATAATGGTAATCATGGCGGTGGCGTTGATTGCTTTCGGTCCACAGCGTTTGCCCGAACTCGCCCGGCATATCGCCAAAGCTATGAAGATGTTCAAAGACGCCGGACGGGAAATCCAATCGCAACTCGACCAGGTGGATTGGGAAATCAAATCTCAAAAACCCGCAAGCCAAAAGAAACCACCCGCCATTTCGTATGACGACACCCCCGACGATGAAGATTATGATTTTGAATCTGAATACCACTATGGAGAAAGCGATGACGAAAAAAGTGGCTCTTATTCAGATACCGGAGAAGAACCGTTAGACGAACACGAAGCCGCGTATTCCTCTCATTCCGGCAATGGCTCAGGGAATGTGGATACGGAATCAGAACCCTATGAAATAAACGAACCGGCCGACCCAGCCAAAGTCAATGACGCCCAGCGCTATTCGCGTGAAATGGACGATTAATAATTCGAAGTAGAAAATTATGAACGAAGCCACTACCTCAACCGAAAACGAGTATTACGAAAAACAGCAGAAGGAAACCGGCGATACGTTTAACGAGGAAGAAGAACTCGGTGGTTCCATGTCTTTTTTGGAACATCTCACCGAACTGCGCGAACGCCTTATTTACTCTTTGATCGCGATCGTCGTCGGTTTTTTGATCATGCTGAATTTTACCGGGCCCATGTTGTTTTTTCTGGAAGCCCGCTTGCCTGACCAAGTTCAACTGCAAGAGCTCACCCCCGCCGAAACCCTTCTTACCATGATCAAAATTGCGATCTATGCGGGGTTGTTTATCGCGTTTCCTTTCTTGTTCTATCAAGTATGGATGTTTGTGGCACCGGGGTTATACAAACGCGAGAAAAAAATCGTACTCCCATTAATAGGGGGTGCGTGGATATGTTTTATCTTAGGAGGGGCTTTCTGTTACTGGCTGGTGTTTGAATTTGCTTTGGATTTCCTCTCTGAATTCGCCCCCGATTTTATCATTCAACAGTGGACCTTAAGCCAGTTTGTTTCATTCACCGTGCGCTTTATTTTGGCCTTCGGCCTAATCTTTCAAGAACCCGTGATCATTCTCTTTCTCGCACATCTGGGCATCGTCAACACCAAAATGCTGATTAAATTTTTCCCCTACGCGCTGATCATCATGTTTGCCATCTCTGCTTTTATTACTCCACCAGACCCAATCAGCCAGTTGATGTGCGCTTTCCCACTGATGTTTCTTTATGGGATTTCCATATTGATTGTACGAATGACCGAAAAGAAGAAAATGGAACAGGATGAGGAGATTGCCTAACCATGGCAGATTCACTCCATGGCCGGCTAAAAGCATTGTTTGAAGATAAAATTGTCTTGGTCACGGGTGGAACCGGTTCCATCGGCAGTGAAATTGTCCGCCAATTATTAACCTACAATCCCAAGATCGTTCGTATCTACAGCCGGGATGAATACAAACAATCGCTGCTGCGCTACAAATTTCGTGAATACAACAATATCCGCTATCTGCTGGGCGATATACGTGACCTGCCCCGCTTGCAGCGGGCCTTTGAAGGGGTGAACACAGTCTTCCATGCCGCCGCCTTAAAACGGGTGGAATCGACCGAATACGACCCTATCGAAGCGGTGCACACCAATGTGCTGGGCACTCAAAATATCATTACAGCCACCCTCGAAAGCCCCACGGTCGACCGGGTGGTATCGATCAGCACCGACAAATCCGTCAATGTCACCACCACAATGGGGGCCACCAAACTTCTGGCCGAACGGTTGGTAACCTGGGCATCGTTTTACCGCCGCCAACCCCACAAAACCCTCTGCTGTGTGCGTTTTGGGAATGTTCTTGATTCACGCGGCTCAGTGATCCCCATCTGGCGCGAGCAAATCAAAGACGGCGGCCCGGTCACCCTTACCCACAACGATATGCGGCGGTTCTTTATGTCGATCACGAGTGCGGTCAATTTGGTATTGCGCTCGGCTGCGCATGCCACGGGCGGAGAGGTTTACCTCTTACGCATGAAATCGGCGCGCATTCGCGACCTTTGCGAAATCATGGTGGAAGAATGCGCCTCGAAGGCGGGGCATGACCCCAAAGACATTGAGATCCAAGTGACTGGCGCCTCTCCCGGAGAAAAGATGGACGAAGACCTCATGGCCCCAAATGAAATCGACCGCACCTTTTGGATCGACGATGAACTCGCCGTGATCGTCCCCACCCACCGCATCAACGAATACAATCTGGAAAAGCTTCGCACCTTCGAAGGATTCGACACCAGTTTGGATGTACTCGACAAAGAAAGCCTACGCGGGTATTTGAAGACCGAGGGGATTATTTAAGATTGAAAAGGTAAATTAATACAAACAGAAAGCGTCATAAATATACATTGTAATTTTCATAAGTACGAGTAATATGTACATTATGGAGAAATTACTATGAGTGAAAACACTTATTTAGATGATTATCAGGCGATACAAGAAATACTTAGTATATTCAAAAAAATTGACCCAGATGATCACGAGCGTTTACTCAAAACCGTCTCGACTTTTTTGGATGTTGATTATAAAAACGAGAATGGTCAGAGAAATTTTCGTTCTGAAATTATTTCACCTGATAATGAATCAAACAACACAATTAGCAGATTTTCCGAAGACCGAACAATGTCTCCCAAAGAATTTTTGTTTGAGAAGAAACCCCAAACAGATGTAGAAAGGATTGCTTGCCTTGCGTACTACCTAACTCATTATAGAGATACTCCTTTTTTTAAAACAAAAGATTTGAATGACTTAAACACAGAGGCTAATCAGCCCAAATTTTCAAATTCTTCTAAATCTGTAGATAATGCTGTTAAAAGCGGGTATCTTGTACCAGCTTCGAAAGGCAACAAACAAATAAGCGCGTTAGGTGAACAATATGTTCAAGCTTTACCCGATCGAGAACAAGCAAAAGAAGTAATGACGCAAATACGGCCAAAGCGCCGTACATCAAAGAGTACTTCTAAACTAAAGAATTAATGACAAAATCAACTTCAGATATTCATACAACAAGGCATAAAGCTATACGAATAGCAATCTTTAACCACAAAGGGGGGGTTGGAAAAACAACATTAACGGTTAATATTGCTGCTGCTTTAGTTGAGCAGGATTTTAATGTTTTACTAGTCGATACCGATCCGCAATGCAATCTCTCCTCTTATTTTCTTGAAGACCGTGTACTTGATGAATTATTAGATAAATCTGACCAACCATCTGGAAGAACGATTTGGTCAGCACTTAAGCCTATTATAGAAACTGAAGGTGATTTCAAAAAAATTACGCCTTATGAGAATAAATTTACTGGATTGTTATTCATCCCTGGTGATATCCGATTGTCTGAATATGAAGATATATTAAATGATGCTTGGACAGACTGTCTAAAAAGACGATTACGCGGGTTTAAGACTACCACAGCGATTAGCAGATTGGTTAATGATATTGCCATAGAAAACAAGCTGGATTTTGTATTTTATGATTCAGGTCCAAATATTGGGGCGTTAAACAGGACAATATTACTCGATTGTGATTATTTCATAATTCCTCTCGCATGCGATCTTTTTTCTATCCGTGCTCTTAAAACGCTAGGCCATACATTAACTTCTTGGATAAATGAAATAAGCACCATTAATAACTTATCGCCTCAAAGTTATTACTTATTACCGGGAAATCCAGTCTTTTTAGGTTATATTCCACAGAGATTCCGTATATATCGAGGTGTGCCAACATCAACAAACCGTGAATTTATACCCAAAATGGAAAAAAATGTCAATAGTGAAATCGTTACTCCTCTTCGTCGTATTCACAAAAATTTATCACCATTCTCTTCGAATGAAATAAAACTTGGGCAAATAAAGGATTATCCAAGATTAGCAATCGATGGCCAAAAAATGGGTGTACCATTATGGAGAGTTGGAAGTAGTGATCTCAAACAAGAACAGTTTGCGTATTCTGAATTTCATAAACTAGCGAATAAAATTTCATCACAAGTATATGAGAAATGAGAACACCAAAATTAAATAAAAAAGAAAAGAAACTGATTGATTCTCTGCTTGATTTATTTGAATCAAAAAAACAAGATTTAAATAGATTTCAAAATCAAATTGTAGGAAATTTAAATGATTTTGTTGATCTTAACATATTAATACACTCAATAAAATTTAGGATCAAAGATGCTGATCATTTAAGAGAAAAATTAGAAAGAAAAATCCTTCAGTCGAAACAAATTAATGAAAAATATGACATAAGCCCAGACAACTTTTTTACAAAAATTAATGACCTTGTTGGAATAAGATTGATTCATATCAATACAAAGCA
>CAZEZQ010000013.1:15685-19780 GCA_964516245.1 uncultured bacterium
ATTGTGGTTTTGGGTCTGATTCGCGCGCGCCCATTCATCTCCATACAAAGCAAATCGAAAAGATAAATTTATTATTACAATATTTATTCAATGAACAAAAATATAACCTGCGAGAAGGTCCATGCGCCAGAACATGGGATATTGAATCCAAAGATTATTTTGAAAAAATTGGGATTGACACCATAGATAGCAATTCTCTATATACAAGCGTACACTATGTAATTGACAGTAATTCTATTTTTACTTATACCTGCGAAATCCAAGTCAGAACATTAATGGAAGAAGTATGGGGTGAGGTAGATCATTCGATTAATTATCCAGTAAACACTGAAAGTATAGCTTGTCGTGAACAAATAAAAGCTTTAGCAAGAGCCACTTCAACATGCAGCCGATTGGTAGATTCAATTTTTGAATCTCATGAAGAGCATCGAAGTTTTACAAATACAATAACTTCAAATACGCCTAAACCCTCTAAATGAAAACTTTCCAAGATGCGCTCGATTATCTCTATTCGTTTGTCTCGTACGAGAAGAATACCAATTGGAAATACACCGCCCAGACGTTGAACCTGGAACGCTTCCGCACGTTTCTCCATTCCATCGGCCATCCCCAGCAACGCTTGAAAGCCATCCATGCAGCGGGCAGCGATGGCAAAGGTTCGGTGTGCGCGATGGTTGCCTCTGTGTTGCAGCATTTGGGCTACCGCGTTGGGCTTTATACATCCCCGCATTTACACTCCATCCGCGAACGGATCGCCATCAATAATGAATGGATTCCCGAAGAGGAATTCATTCGTTTGACCCGGCATCTACGTGAGGCGCATGAACAACTCCCACTCAACTCAAAGGGATACGCCACTTTTTTTGAATTGCTCACCGCGATGGCCTTTCTCTATTTCGACGAGCAGAATGTCGATTTCGCGGTAATCGAAACCGGCTTGGGGGGACGGCTGGACGCCACCAATGTGATGAATCCAGTTGTGACGGTCATCACTCATATCTCATTGGAACACACTGACAAGCTGGGAAAGACACTGCAAGCCATCAGCAATGAAAAACTTGGCATCACCCGGCCCCATGTTCCAATCGTGATTGCTCCTCAAGTGGATGAAGTCGAATCGCACATTCGAAACCAAACCCAAACTCATAAATCCAAGCGGATCTTTGTTCAAGAACGTTATCACTTGCTTGGTTCATCCTGGGGAAGGCGGTACCGGCGCATTGCCTATACCAAACCACCGCACAAAAAGGTTATTCACATTTTTCTTCCCATGCCCGGCGAATATCAAATCAACAATGCCCTCACCGCTGTGGCAACTTTGGAAACGCTGCATGAAGTTCAACCTCTTCTATGTTTCAATCCAACCGCAATTGCTCAAGGATTGAAGCAAACACGCTGGCCCGGACGTTTCGAAATCATTGCGCCAAAAAACCAAGCCAAAATCATTTTGGACGTCGCTCATACCGAACTGGGGGCCATAGCCGTGCGCCGCTCGCTCGATCAATTGTTCCCCAAGAGACAGCGAATATTCGTACTCGGCTTTTTGCAAGATAAAAACATTCGAGGAATCTACCAAGAATTGGTGCGCCAACAAGACCAAACCGTGATCACAGTGGCCCCCAGCGAACGCGGCGCATCCCTCGGGATGATTCAAGAAGCGATCGTTCCGGCAAACGCAGTTGCTGCGATCGAGAATCCCAAAGAAGCCTTCTACAAAGCTCGGCAACTGGCTGGCAAAAGCCATATAATTATTGTTACAGGCTCACTGTATCTGGTAGGAGAGATCCGAAATGCGATCATTCAAGCGCAAATTACAGACGGGTAAAAAAAATTTGAAGCGAAGGCGTCTCCGCCTTCATTTTCAGACAAAGCAGGCGGGGGACGCCTGCGCTCCAAGAGTAAGAATTCGTATCAGAAAATGTTATTCCCGTCTGCGCAATAGGTAGGCCATCCGGCTTTGTGGTGTATGCGGCTGAAAATGTTCATGTGGTTCAAATTCGGATTGATGTTCTTCTTCAGGAACCAGCTGAGGTTCTGGTGGAAGTGTTTCTGCCTGTTCTGAGGCTTGCAATGCTTGTTGGCCACTCTCACTCTGACCCAGTTCATTTTCACGGGAAAGTACAATAGATTTCATACCGTCATATTCGAGATCTGACAAAGTTTCCTGGCCTTTCAGACTCCGAGGCAGATCGTCCAACATGGTAAAAGTCATTTTCCAACGGCTCGCCCGTGTTAGCGATGAACTTTCACCTTCGCGCAAACTTTTTTTGATTTGGCTATTGACGGAATAGATTTTTTTGGCGTACGAAGGCATTTCCTCTTTGCATTTTTTGTCCAACACCCGCATCACCCGCATGAGATCATCTTGGGTATACCCCAATTCTTGTTCTGTGGTTTCTTCATATTCAAGCATATCCATTGTAATGCGGCAGCGTTCAACCAAGACAATTTCTTCTTGAGTGACAAATTCCAAGTTGGATTTTTGCTTTTGAAAATCATCCAGCAAGGTTCGAATGGAAAGTTCGCTATTTTCAAATTCACGGCGTATGAAATCATGGCTGGAACCCAAGCGGTCTTTCAAATGATGCAATAAGATCAAATCGTAAGCCACAGCCAAGATCATTTGTTTCAAATTACTCAGATGGCTGAATAACAGTTCAGAAGAGGTCATTTTCCAAACCGGCATAGGTCCTGTCACTTTCAATTTTTGTACGGGTTCATTTAAATTTTCATAAAATTCATCCATTCCATCACGACTCAGCCAAAAGGCGCCTTTCCCTGCTAAGATACAGGTGATTTCTTGCCATGGTATCGCGCTCCGTACTTGTTTCTCGTATTGAACCAATTGACGGCGAATGTCTTTGATACGGCGCAAATCCACATCCCACGGATAGTGATTGCCTGCAAGATCATAAAAATAGGCCTTGGTGATCGCCTTATCTTCCAAAAGATGAATTAATTCATCTGAAATGAGTATGGCAGGATTTTTTGTCATGAGAGAGTTCGTCCTCAACGCCTAAACCGGAATTCAAATTATAAAACCAGGAATAATAAATCAAATTAAATTTCCTGTTTTACTTATAGATTTATATAAGCATCTAAACGTTGCTTACCTAAATTATATATCAAAATGAGTAAAATGTGAAAGGAATTTTCCCGATATGAAAATTTTGTAAATAATATTTACAAGGCATATATATAAATATTTATCTCACCAAAACCAAATCAACAATCAAGCGAGGGATCGTTGTTCAATTTCATACAACCGTTTACTATATAAATTTAGTATATCATTTCGTTTCAACATTCCCTTAAATGCTTTCGTATCCTTTTCCAAAACAGGGATTTCGTCTATCACCAATTTGGCCAGTTTGCGTAATACCGTATGCAAATCATCATCTTTTGTTACATAATCGAAATCTGAGGTAGCGATATCCATCGCCACGATTAAATCGTGCACATGCTCATCAAGTAGCAATGTTCGAATTTCATCCATGGAAAACAATCCGGTTAAAGACCCGGTTTCATCCAAAACGGGAAACACGGATTGCTTGGAATCCAAAATCACGGGCAAAAACTGACGCAATGTCATATTGTAAGGGATCATTTGCACCCCATTCTCAATCCGAATTTCATCGACCTTTAATCCCGCCAGTACATCCGTGTTGTATTCACCAAAGTGGGCGGGTGAGTCTGCTTTTGCCCATACCTGCTCTTCATAAAGTGACCATCGGGGGGTCAGCAAATAGGTTAACGATGAAACCAACATCATCGGAACAAGCAATTCATAAGACTGGGCCATTTCGGTCACCATCAACAAACTGGCAACCGGAACTTTGGCGATCCCAGAGAAAAACGCCACCATCCCCACCAATGCGAATGACAGTGGATTATCGATCCATCCAGGAAACCACTGATCGTACAAATGCCCAAATGCGCAGCCCAACATGCAGCCAATGAATAAGGAGGGGCCAAACACTCCCCCGCTTCCTCCCGAAGATATGGTGAGCGATGTCGCTATCAATTTGGTTACCACAAGAATCAGCATGAACTGCACACCGATATTCTCATTCAGAGCCAACTCAATCAAACCAT
>CAZEZQ010000014.1:0-18552 GCA_964516245.1 uncultured bacterium
ATGCAATTCGTTCAGCACTTGAAGACGAGATTATTGAAAATGAGAGCCCTGCGGGCTTCTACCGTTGTTCGGATGACGAGACTGTGCTCTATTGCGATTCACTCGGAGCCGGAGGAACAAACTGTATTCAAAACAATGTGCAGATTGGTTCAGAGAAGCGAATTGAGTATAGAGATAAGTTTGTAGATATTGATGTTGTTGATGGTGAACAAGAAATTACACATAGTCTCTTAACACGTGCATCAAAATTATTAGGAATTACACCAGAGAGAAAAGAAGTACCTAAAGGATTTGTTGTGAAAGACAGCACAGAGGAGTTCCACAGAATTGAACCTGGTCAAACTTTGTACTTTGAAATGGAGATTAGTTTCAAAGCAAAAAGTAAAGGAGAGTTCTTTATCGAAGCAATAGGAAAGAAAGGTGGGTATGGCCTCCTTGACCCATGGTGGAACAGTGGATGGCTCTACAGAATGCCACTTTCCATAGACAATACAAGTGGGGTATTTATGACCGAACAGCAGATCTATCTTGAACTTGATTCATCGTACGGTGATTTCTGGAATCATGTACAGGAAGACGGAGATGATATACGGTTTATGCGACAAGTGGATGGCTATGCCGAATGGCTTGATACTTCTTTTGCATACAGACTTCCTATAACAATTGCATCATCAAGTGTAGACGCTGCACTTACGAATTTCCCAGTGTATGTTGACCTTGCTGACTTAGGAGATGATTTTTGGACGAATGTTAAAGCAGATGGAGGAGACATTCGTATTTCCGCAGGAGATTATACGACTGAGCTTCCAAGAGAGGTTGTCTCTATTAACACATCACTCAGTACTGGTGAACTCTATTTCCAAGCAAATTCACTTTCAAGTACAACAGATAGTATATTTTATATTTACTATGGTTCTTCAACTGCAAGTGATTATGCTGACACCGATACCTATGGTGCACACAATGTATGGGACGATAATTATGTTTTGGTGACACATGCCTACGACCTTACTACATCCTCGATTGAAAATAGTGCTGGCATGAGTAACGATGGAACAAAACAGTCCGCTGATAATCCGGTGGAGTCGTCATTGGGGAAATTTACAGAAGCGCAAGATTTTGTAAACGATGATGTGAGTCATGGAAATCTTGGTATCGGTACAGGAAGTTCCACAGTGGAAACATGGATTCGACCAGACACACTTTCAGGAAGTGGTGACCAAGGGACATACGGCTTTACTGTTCTTGCTTCAGCTCCGGGGACTGGAGGTACATACGCTCCGTGGCTTACCGTTGGTGGTACGGGAGGAAACGTTGATGAAGTGCGGTATTGTGCGTACACAAACAGTTCTTCATGTACTGCATCGGCAGGAGCCGGCTTAACCACAGGTAATTGGTACTACATTTCTGCAACTGCAGTGTATGGTGGCTCCACTGTAGTGAAAGTGAATGAAGTGGAAGAATTAAATTACACGAACGTTGGAAATACCGCATGGGGGAACACGTTCACTCTAGGAGATTTACGTCCAGGAAGAGATATCTGGTTTGATGGACTTATTGATGAAGTGCGTGTCTCAAACATTGTACGAAGTGATGCGTGGCTTACAACGACATACGATAACATGGCAACATCAACTGATTTCTATGCAACAAGTAGTATGCAGACATACGTGGCTCCAGTTTCTGAAGAATTAGATTTTTGGACACAACATTTCTCAAGTTCAAGTGAAGACGCGCGAATATGGGTACAGGTAGATGAATTAGAAGCAAACGCAAGTACGACACTCTACATGTACTACGGTAATTCAGGAGTGAGTGGCGCATCAGATGAGTTTGAACCGTTTTCTTATAGTAGTTCTACTGGTTTGTACTATGTGCTTCGGAATGACACTGTTGCTGGTGATGCAATTGTGGTGTACAGCTATGTTGATGATAATGTAATTCGTTTTAGTGACTACCCTGCCACAACAACGCTTGACAGAGGACAATCAACAAGCACTCAGTCATTTAGCTCTTCAACAGTTGTGTATGCAACAGGCCCACTTATGGCTAAACTACAAGACAGTGGTGGTACAAACCTTGATTCTTTAGTGCCTGTTGGGTTTGCTTCAACTACATTTGCAGTAGGGCCTCGAGACGGAAATACTGAGTTATGGCACATAGGGTCTCCATTTGGGTACGCATCTACAACGTTTTATGGTGCCTCAATAGCAAACTTTAACATCGCAACAAGTACGGTGTATTTACATTCCGGAGCCGTAAGTGATGGATTTAACGGAATTGTTGAAGCTGATGTTCCTATTATTATGGCTTCTGAAGGAGGTGCGGGAGACGGGCTTACAGATTACCCTGCAACAACACGTGATTTGTATGGCGTTGTGTCAAATGTTCAAAGTAGTGGTGGACCGTATGTTGGCGTTACTGTTACTGGAACTACCATGGACGTTTCTTGTAGTGCTTCAGCAAGCACTACATCAGGAAGTTTAACAAGAGGAACAATTTATGAACCAACCAATTGTGTAACAGACACCCAAGGTACTGGTGAAGCAGTGCGCCTTTACAATATCACTGGTCCCGTTGGGGCAACGCAAAATGCAGATGGTGATGGAAATGAAGCAAGTTTTTACTGGCCGTTTATGGAGTTTTCAGCAGAGTACATGATGCCAGTTACGACGAGCTATGTTGCCATTGCGTGTGCGCCTGAAACAGGTCCAGTTACTATCACTATGTACAATGCTTCTGACCAATCTCAAACAAGTGTGACATGTACCCCTGGTGACGACAATCCAGGAAAAGCATACTTTGGAGATGGTACAAATAATAATTACACCGCTGGGTATTATTTGCGAAGTACGGACACTCCCCCTAAACCTTTCTATGCGTATTTTGAAGACAATACCACAAGTGGTGGAGGAGATGAAAATAACTTTACCGGAGCTGTGCAAGGAAGGAAATTTGCGTACCCTGAATTGTCGTACAGTTTTGGTGCAGAAGAGCTTTCAACAGAGCCGATATATACCCAAGCAACATACCGGTTTTATAACAACATTGATGCGGAGCCACCAACAGATCCTTGGCCAGTAGGTGATGAAGACCTTGCGGAAGATGAAGAGGTGAGCGCAACACACGCTGTTGCTGATGGAGATGTACTTCGTGTTCGACTTGGCGTCACTGCATCAAATGTGCCAGTTGATGCAGGAGATAATAACTTCACACTTCAATATGTTGAAGCAGAAACGTGTGATGCGGGGGGGTTGAGTTGGAGTGACGTTGGACTGATTGGCTCCGGTTCTCTGTGGCGCGGGTATGATAACGGGTCACTCACAGACGGATCGGTGCTTTCAACGACCACACTTTCAACAGCGGATGTACTAGGTACATACGAAGAGGAAAATGACAGTCTATCGTTTGCAACAAGTATAGCTGTTGGCGAGACAATAGAACACGACTGGGTCATTGAAAACAATGGCGCCAACGCAAACAGCTCATACTGTTTCCGTGCGGTTACGAGTGATGATATCGCATTTCCGTACTACACCGAGTACCCGCGAGTTGAAACAAACAGTGCACCGGAAGAACCGACAGCAACTGCTCCATTTGACAATGCAAAGGTGTGGGACTTGACTCCAGCATTGCGGTTTGTTGCGACAGACATTGCCTCCGACGATCTCCATTATCAAGTGCAGATAGATGATGATTTTGATTTTAGCTCTCCGGTGGTTGATGCGAGTTCTCTTGTGAGCCCTACTGCTTTCAGTAACGTGACTGTTCCAAGTGATAAGGCACCATTTTCAAGTGGGAATGTCGCACAGTACGTTGTGCAGTCAACGCTTTCAAATGGAGTGACGTACTATTGGCGTGTTCGAGCAAATGATCCTGATGGCTCGGGTGCATGGGGTGAGTGGATGAGTCCGCCAAATTCGTTTACTACTGACACGAGTGTCAGTGTCTCAACATGGCACCAGACGACAGAAGAGCAGTTTAGTACTGACAGTTTTGGTGGTGCGGCATTCGCGAGCACATCGGACGATGTACGTTTAGGTGGACCTATCGGTGAGTATGGACAAGTGACACTGACTGATAATGGATGGAGTGAGGTGACAACAGACCGGACATACGAAAACATGATAGTGGTTGCCTCAGCTCGATATGCAGGAAATACGGTTGTGCAGAGAAGTACACGAATAAGAAACAAAAGTACAAATAGTTTTGAAATTAAAGTTGATAACGATAGCTCAACCGTTTCTGGAAGTACGATAGTAGATTACCTTGTTGTTGAGGAAGGGACATACACTATTGCAGATGGTGGCACAGGACGACAGATGGTCGCAGGTACAGAGTTAGTAGACGGAATACTTGGATACGATGGAATACTTGGAAACGGTTGTGCTTCAGGAACACCACATACTGCATCGTGGTCGTTTACATCGGCACCTGCTGTTTTTCATACAGTGACATCGAACAATGACCAAAGTTGGATACACAGCAACGTTAATGACGGTTCTAATAATGAACCCACGACAACAACCGGTGAGTTTAATTTGATGGACGGCTTTTCTTCATGTACCCATACGGAAAGT
The DNA here is from genome assembly GCA_964516245.1 of uncultured bacterium. Taxonomy (GTDB): domain Bacteria; phylum Hinthialibacterota; class Hinthialibacteria; order Hinthialibacterales; family Hinthialibacteraceae; genus CAZEZQ01. The sequence goes on from CAZEZQ010000014.1 coordinate 4,581, forward strand.
GAATATATTGACTATATTGCATTTGATATATTTCACGGTACCACAACCGAAGGAGTTGAATATGAAACTGGAAGAGGAATTGATACGTTTGATAGGAGTGGAGATGCATTACTTGCTTCACCATTTGCCACAGCATTTCAAACAGTCCCACAAACGTATGTTTCGAGTATTATCACTTGGAATGGAGGACATGGTCCTGTTGGAGTAACAGATACTCGAAGCGCGGTGACCGCAACAAACTTTTATGGATCTGCGGACGAAGATGGACCGTCTGCCGACAGAGGAGGCAATGCCGAGTCAGGGGCATTTATCGCATTTGCGGAGACAAGTGGCACCATCCAAGCACTTTTTTCAGGTACCATTACGACAACGGCAGTTGATTTTGATGATGCCGAAATTGGTAACAGGTGGGGCTCTGTAAGTTGGACGGATACGGAAAGTGGAGGCACGAGTATCGTGTATCAAGTCGAGTATGAATCTGGAGGGGGATGGGAGTTAGTACCTGACACAGAAATTTCTGGAAACAGCTCCGGTATAGGGACTTCACCTATTGATCTTTCCAATCTTGATACTGCTGACTACAACACCATACGAATAAAAGCGACATTGACTTCACCTTCAGAGAGTGCAACACCGATACTTTCAGATATCACTATTTCTTGGAAACAGAGTGTCTATACCCCAATGCACGAAGCACCGTTTGATAATGAAATGGTCGGTACAACCACACCTGAGCTTGTATTCTCTACGAGTGACCCGCAGGGTGATGATTTGACCTATGTCGTTGAGTGGTCAACCGATAGTGATTTCACAAATGCAAGCTCTGCGACGTCGGGTATATCAAGCGGTTTTGTAAATAAAGATTCGGGAGGTGATACACATCCGTTTAACTCAGGAGATTTAGTCGGGTATACATTTCAAGATGCGCTTACTGTCGGTGAGACGTACTGGTGGCGAGTGAGAGCAACGGACTCCGGCGTTTCCGGTTGGTCGTTCTCATCTTCCCCATGGAGCTTTACCGCAACAAGCTCGGTCCCAGTTTCAACATGGTTCCAGACCACAAAAGACCAGTTTGATAATGACACAAGAAATGGCGTGGAAACACTACTACCGGGGTCGGTCACTCCCGCAGGAAGTGTCGGAGAGTACGGTACCATTGACCTTGATGTAAAGACGTGGACGGAAGTTACTCTCACAAAAGAGTTTTCAAACCCTGTTGTTATTGCAAGTGTGGCGTATGATTCTGCGGATAACACAAACCCACACCAGCGACGTGATGTACGAGTACGTAACAAAGAAGCAAATAGTTTTGAGATTAAAGTATATGACTATGACGAGGCGGGTGAGGTGACAGATTTTAGTGGTACCACAACAGCGCACTGGTTGGTGATGGAAGAGGGTGATTGGAACATCGAAGCAGGTGCAGGTGCAACGAGAGTGATTGCAGGAACGGAAAATGTAAGCACGGTGTTGTGTTCTACGTATTCTGGAGGTGGTCAAGCAATAACATTTTCTCCGGCATTTACCAATCCACCTGCGGTACTCGCGAATGTCTCTTCTGACAATGACAGCAATTGGGCGCATGCAGGTGTCGATGATGCAAGTGATGTTGATGACGATAATGAGCCGACCACAACAACTGCGGGCCTTTTTCTCGGACGAAGTCACGCAAACTGTAACCATGGTGCCGAGGACATTGACTACGTTGCATTTGAGAAAGTTCGTAGTACCAACAACGGCAGTGAGTTTGAGGCAACAAGTTCTCCAGACACAATTGTAGGAAGCCCTTCAACTGGAGGGACTGCGGTTACGTACACGAGTGCATTTAGTGCAACCCCCGGAGTGACCATTGTTCAGCAGATGGGAGAGGACGGTGGACAAGGTGGGTATGCGCACATGCATACCGGAGGGACAAATAATGCAAGCACCATCTCACTGGCACTTGAGGAGGACGGACCTAATACTGACAGAGCACACACCAATGAGGTAGTCGCATACCTTGCCTTTGGAAGTAGTACGGGAATCATAGAACGTGTGCCGGAGTCTATTTCCGGTTCAATACTGAGTCAATCAATTGTCTTTAGCGATGGAACGGGACCGAAGTGGGGTGAAGTACTGTGGTCAGATACGGAACCATCAACAAGCACCAGTACGTTCCAAGTGTATTACGCCACTAACTCAATGTTTGCACTCATTCCCGATACTGACCTACCTGATAATAGCGTGGGAACAAGTACTACACCTATTGACCTTGGTTCATTAGATATCAACACATACAGTGTACTGCGTATTGCAAACACACTTGAGTGTACGGCAGCCGGTGTGTGTCCATCCCTCTACGATTGGACGGTTACGTGGTCGGAAGGTATCACCGTTTCAGGGACAGCGTACGAATATGACGAGACAACACCACTCACCACAGGGACGGTGCATATTGCATTAAATGGTGTTGAGCAAGCAAGCACAGGAAATATCAGCGGTGGCGCATGGTCTATCAATAATGTAAATGCATTTCCCGATGACATTGTGACCGTTTGGATAGACGGAGCAGACGAGAGTAATGAGGCGGTTGCAATTACCAAATACGACGGTGCAAATGACATAGAGGGAATGACGCTCTACGAGCGACACCTAACCCTTGGCTCCGATGATAACCCAACACTCACCAATAGTGACATTGGTCAGTACGATAATTCTATCTCAAGCAACGAAGACATATTCCACGATGTTAATGCACAAAACGACTTGACTGTCTGTTCTCAAGGTGGATGTACTGATGTTGTGCTTTATGTTATGTCAGGCACTACCTATCGTCCGGATAGTGCAAGTTCAGGACATGTTTCCACGCATGATATTCGTATCAATGGACACATGATTGCTGATGGTAACACTGTGCGCGTTTCCGGTTCATGGGACAATAATGGAGGGTTTACCGCAAACAACGGTGCGGTCATATTTACCGCGACAAGCACGAGTGAGACTATAGATTCAATAGGTTCCGCAACAAGTAGTTTCGCATACGTAACTTTCGGTGAAAGTTCAGGAAACGCAACATGGACTCCAACAACACTTCTTGATGTAAACAATAACCTGACACTCACGTATGGCACATATTTCGCAAGTACTAGCCCCACAACAATTGCAGGCAATCTTACAATAGGTGCAAATGGTGTGTGGCAAAAAGGCTCCGCAACAACAACATTTGACGGTACCGGTGTTGCATTGTGGACGGATAATACTCTCGCAAAACAGGACATGGGCACAGTTGCGGTACAAGGAACAAGTAAAACAGTGCGGTTACAATCAGGAGTAAAAGTGACAGATATACGGATTTTCTCCGGCAACACGTTTGATGTAAGTGCAAATGACTATTCACTTGAGGTTATAGGAAACTTCGTAAACGGAGGTGCATTTACCGCACAAGAAGGTACCGTAACCTTCACTGCGACCTCAACGGGACGTATTGTTAACCCTGGTCCATCAAGTTTCTATGCAATGACCTTTAACGGCATCGGGGGAAATTGGGCGTTCCCTGTGGCAAACGTGACCGCACAAAACAACGTTACTATCACAAACGGTACGGTCACGGCGCCAACAGGTACGTTCTCTATAGGTGGTTCGTTTGACGCGAGTTCGGGAACATTTGTACATAACAATGCTACTGTACGCATGACAGCGACAACGCAAGGCAAAACAGTAACCCCTGGAAGTGACAGTTTCTACAATCTTGTATTCTCTGGTTCTGGTGGAGGATGGGGATTTGGGCAAAGCAATGCCACGACGTCAAATAACTTCCAAATCTTAGGGGGTACAGTTACACTTCCTTCGACAAAACTCTATGTTGCAGGCGATTTTGAAAATGAAGCGGGAGTATTTAATGCAAACGGTGGTGAGGTGCACATGCATACAGTGGGATCTCAAAAGTTTGCAGAGCTCAATGGCTCAGCACTGTATGATGTTCGGTTTACCGGTGTCAGTAGCGGAGCAGGTGATTGGTATAACACAGGGTGGTCTCATCGATTCTCAATTACCATTCCTTCAAGTCAGGTTGATGACAACCTCACTGATTTCCCAGTCTTTGTCGATATGTCTCATTTCGGTGAGCATTTTTGGAGCACTGTACATGAAGATGGAGACGATATACGAGTTACTGCAGGTGATGGTACAACAGAGTTGGCATTTGAGTTGGTTAATTTTGCAACAACGACACGCACCGGACAGATATACTTCAAAGCGAACTCACTTTCCTCAAGCGCTGATAATGATTTTTACTTCTACTACGGAAACACACTTGCTAATCCGTACGGAGAGGGTGATACCTACGGTAGCGAAGCGGTGTGGAGTAACGGCTACTTGGCGGTGTTCCACCTTGAGGAAGATGTGAGTGGTTCTGGAAACCTTGGAGTGTATAAGGACTCAACACAGTATGATGAAGATGGTGATGACTTCCTCACTACAAGTGCTACTACAGGACAGATGGGTAATTCTGCAGACATGACACCTGTTGGAGTAACTGATTATATTCGTGTACCACACACCATATTGAACGGAGAGACCGATGTGGTCGTTTCATGGTGGATGCGTACAAGTGATACTGGGTCTCAAGCAGTCGTGTCCGGTGCAGGGAGTGATAACAACGAGTTTCTTCTCTTTTTCAATAACAGTACTACATTTGTACCGTATAACAGTAGTAATAATGTGAGCTTTGGGATTTCATCGATTGCAACCAACGCATGGCGACATGTTGTGTACGAAGCTGATGACTCCGCAAATCAATCATACTTATGGATAGACGGTGCTCCGGATAATGAAAATCCAAGAGGACATACTATAGGAGTACTTTCAATTAGTTCCGGAGGACTCATTTTGGGACAGGAACAAGACAGTGTCGGCGGCGGGTATCAAAGCAATCAGGCACTCGATGGGTATTTGGATGAAGTGCGTTTTGCTACAACTTCGAGAAGTGACGGGTGGGTATCAACTGAATATAACAACCAAGGAGATGTTGCAAACTTTTACGCAACAAGTTCATACGAATCAATCGCGAGCAGGAGTTTTGTTGACACTGCTGCGACTGTCCGAGGGGATGTGCTGATTGATACTGGACTGGTGACATTCCCTAGTGGAACGTTCACACTTGAGGGCTCACTTTCAAACACTGCAGGAATTTTTGATCCAAACAACGGCACCGTACTTTTTGCAACCAGTAGTACTGGACACACTGTCGCAGTTGGTGGTTCAGATTTTTACAATGTTACATTCAATAATGCATTAGGTGGGTGGACTATAACTGAGGATGCAACAAGTACAAATAATTGGACGATAACTGATGCCAATGACTTCACCGCTCAATCAGGTGTTCGGATAAACGTGTTAGGCACTTTTGTGAATAGCGATCCTTCTGCAACTACGTGGGCTGACTCAACACTTTCTTTGAAATCAGGAACCGAGTACACTGTTGGTAGTAAAACACAACTCGCAGAAACATACGGTACGTTAGAAATCGGAGAGGATACCGATATTCGTTTATGGCAATCTGATGCGACAAGCTACACAGTTAATTCAACTGGTTCTCTGTACTCTCAGGATCACGCAAGTAATGACGGCGACCTCTACATATGGGGCTCATATGAACGAACTAGTGACAGTGACTACTGGAGTTATGCAACCGACTTTGATGGAACAGGTATCGCAGGGTCTCCTCGAACAGTCTCAGTGTATATGGCAGATTCTGCAGCGGTGCGGTTTACCGATAGTACACTTGAAATGAAGGGTGCCGTAACTTCCACAACATCAGTACGTAATCAAGGAAGTGGCACCTATGCTTTCACTTTTGATGGAGGTACCATTGATGCGGAACATTACAGTATTACTGATACTGGTATATATGGACTGGAGCTTATAGGCAGTACTACCGTTACATTACTTGCTGATGGTCTCTATACGCTTGAGACTAACGGAGGTACGATGATCACCGTTTCATCAAGCACTATTGATACAAATCCAGCACTCCAAATACAACGAAATGTATTTAACAGTAACGTAGCGTCAGGATATAACGTGACTGCTTCAGGGACACCAAGTTCATACTGGTGGTTTAGAAATCATTCAGGTGATCTTGATGGCGAAAACAATGACAACGATTCAGGAAATCCAGGGGATGTTCGATGGGATGATTCAGGATATACGATTGATATTTCTGGAACGGTCTATGCTGGAGAAGGTGTTGGTGGAGCAGGAACCGTCTGCGACGGCAGTACTCCTGTGGTAACACTCCGTGTTGATGGGGGAACCGCTTACACAAGTGCGTGTAACGGAAGCACAGGCGCGTATTCTATTCCCGGAGTCTCATTTTCAGGAGATGTCCCGCTTGTTGCGTATTTGGATACTACCGGTAGTACGCAAGCCGCGACAGTATCAAGAACGCCAACCGGAAACATAACTAACTTTGATATCTATGAAAACTATGTGATTGTCCGTCATGAAGATGTTGACCCAATCAGCATCACGCATTTGGCACGGTATGATGCATCACACGATACAGATATTCCATTTGACGCTTCAACTACAACAGACTCAGTTATTGTTGATGCTGATACCGCACTCCTTGTATGGAACGGTAAAACATTTACCCCGCAAGGAGACGTTACACTGAACGCTGGCTCAGGTACTACCTATGACGGAACACTTGTACTTCAAGCAACGAGTACACTTGTAGCGCGTGGGGGAGAAAACCATACCATCGGCGGAAACTGGCGTGCAGTAAGTGACGCTACATTTACCGCATCAACATCAGTTGTTACTTTCACTGCAACGAGTTCACGAAGTATTCAGTCATATTCAAGTTTCTATGATGTTGTGTTAGATGGAAGTGGCGGTAACTGGAGTGTGGATAGCGATATGGTAATTACAAATGATGTTGTATTGACTCAAGGAACGCTTGGAGGTACATCGCATGTTACCGTGGAAAACGGTACTGTCACTGGTAACGGTACTATTGCGATGACCGGAGGGACATTTACCGTTGAGGCGGGTGGTAGTTTTGGAGGAGATAGTGACTGGTCCTTTGATAGTCTTGTGTTTGGTGACGGAACCAGTGGAAGTACAAACAAAATTGGCACAGGAGACATTACCGTCGGAGACACACTCACAGTAGCAACAAACCACACACTGAACGCTGGTTCTGTTGAATGGACACTCCTTGGAAGCGGTACGGTATTTTCAATTGCAGGGACATTTACCCCATCACTCTCAACTGTTGCGTATAACTCCACGACCGCAATGACAGTTGCTACGGAATCTTACAACAATCTTGTTCTTGCACCACAAGGTGCAGGAAATCCAACCTATACACTCGGAGCAGGAGCACTGAACGCAACTACACTTACGATTGGAGATGGCACTAATCCGGTAACCGTAACGGCGGATGCGAATGACCCACTCATTACGGTTACAGGTGACGTGGATATATCTGCAAACGCAGTGTTTAGTGCAAGCGGTAGTAATGACTTACTGATAGGTGGGTCTTACACAAATACAGGTACATTTACGAGTAACGGGGGAGGTGTTGTCTTTAATTCAGCTGACACAGGTGAGACGATTTCTACAGGAGACTCATCGTTCCATCACGTGCTCTTTAACAATGCGGGTGGTGGGTGGACATTGCTTTCAAACGCAACATCAACAGGAAACTTCAACATAAGTGCGGGGAGTGCCTTTACAAAAACATCAGGTACAACTCTTGAAGTGCAGGGTATATTTACAAACAGTATAGGAGGAGGAGCGACAACGTGGATTGGGTCAACGCTCTATTTGAACTCAGGTACAGGTTACACTATTAATACTGAGACAACCGGAGAAGACAGTTACGGAACGTTTATGGTGGGTGATAATACGGATATTAAAATGTGGAAATCAACCTCAAGTGCGTACAATGTGTCGGGCACTGGTTCACTTTACTCTATGGATCATGATGGAAATAACGGACACCTCTACATATGGGGTGATTATGAACGGAGTTCAGGTAATGAGTATTGGAGTTATGCAACTGATTTTGATGGTATAGATCTTTCAGGAGGATTGGAAAGACGAGTTTCTGTCTTTCTTGCAAACAACGCAACAGCAACAGTTTCTGGTGGTTCGTTTGAAATATTGGGTACTGGAAGTGCTACAACAACAATTCAAAACCAAGGTACGGGAACATACGGACTTTCCGTGGAAGGAGGAACATTTACCGCAAGTCACTACCGTATTCGCGATATAGGAGAAGATGGACTATCACTTTCTGGAACTCCTGCAGTACAATCACTTTCCGATGGAGACCTCATGTTGGAGATAGACGGTGGCTCCATGATGACTGTCGCAGGAACGGTTATAACACAAAACCCAGGAAAAACATTACAACGAATCTCATTTGCTACCTCTTCAGGCATAACAAGCGGGTATAATGTTACCGCTGTAGGAACAGCGGGAAGCTCGTGGCGCTTTACCCCAGCGTTGGGTAACTACTACGGGGAGTCATTTGACAATGACCCAAGCCCAGATCCGTTAGGAAACCCCGGCTACTTAGTGTGGTCTGATAGTGATGCACAAATTACCATTTCTGGAAACGTGTACAGCGACGAGGGTACAACAGTCTCGGATGCCTGTGATGGAGCTACACCTGTTGTTCGATTGGTGGTTGAAGGAAATTATAGCGGTTCGTATTTTGTCCCTTGTGATGATTCTTCAGGAGGTACATATTCAGTTTCTGGTATTGATTTTTCTCCAAACGACACGTTTACGGTGTATCTTGATACCGACGGAGCATACAGTAGTGCGGCAAATGTTATCGTTAGTCCTGTTTCCAGTATCGGCGATGCACACCTCTACGAGAACCGAGTGATAGTGCGAGATGAATACGAAGACCCCGTTTCCGTAACTCATCTTGGAGTTTACAATGGAGCAAATGATAGTGATATTCCATTTGCAACATCCTCAGACCTCGTTACCTTTGAACCAAACACCAAACTTATTGTTTGGCAAGGAAAAAATTTCACTCCGGAAGGAAACGTAACTCTTCAAAGTGGTTCGGGAACTGCATGGGACGGTACAGTAGAACTGCAAGCAAACGCAACAGTACATGCTTCAACCACACATGAAGAGACATTTACAGTAGGCGGGTCGTGGTTGACGGGTTCAGGAGCAACGTTTACTGCAGGAAACTCGACAGTTGTCTTTACCGCAACAACATCAGGAAAAATAGTGAGCCCTGATACGTCTCCATTTAACACACTTACCTTTAACGGTACAGGTGGGTCGTGGACGTTTGAAGACAGAAATGCAACGACCACCAGTGACTTTACCATTACTGCTGGTTCAGTGACACTCGGGACTTCGACGCTTGCAGTTGGTGGTTCATTTGTGAACAGCGACAGTATGAGCAGTGCCTCAACCTCAATCATATTTAGTTCAAACGAAAGTGAGACAGTGACATTTAACGGAAGCTCGGTTGCATCCCTGTTGTTTAACGGCACTGGAAGTTGGAGTATGACCGACACACATGCAACCTCAACAGGAGATGTGACTATTGCCTCGGGAACTGTTACGTTACCAAGTGACACATTTGCAGTACGCAATAATTTTGATACAAGTGGTGGCTCGTTTATTCATACGACAGGCACCCTCCGACTCTATGGTTCAGAGGCGGCACAGACTCTTTCACTCAACAACGACACACTACACAACCTCACTATCGCAGGAAGTGGTTCATGGATTTTTGCGGATTTGAATGCAACCACAACGGGCTCAACAACAATACAGTCCGGAGGACTTACCGCGCCGTCTGATCATTTTGGCATCGGAGGTTCGTTTGAGAACAACGCAACATATAACAGTAATGGTGGGACTATGTACTTCTTCGCAACATCAACAGGGAAAACAATCGATACAGGTGGTGCGGTTCTTGGAGATGTACTCTTTAACGGTACGGGTGGTGGTTGGACTGTTGCGACAAGTGCAACATCAACAGGGTACTGGCGCATTCAACAAGGAAGTGTGTTTGAAATGGCAAGCTCAACTGTACTTGAGGTGCAAGGTGTGTTTGAAAATCTTATAGGAGGAGTTGCAACTAATTGGACTGATTCAACACTGTATCTTAACGCTTCTGGCACAAGCTTTACCATAAATACGAAAGGTGCCGGTGGCGATGAGTACGCGTATCTTACTATTGGAGACAATACAGACGTGCGTATGTGGAACTCTGGTGCAACAACAACAGTTTCTGAAAGTGCGTCATTGTACTCAATGAACCATTCAGCGGTGAGTGGAGATCTTTATATTTGGGGAGACTATACACGAACAACAGGATCTGATTACTGGAGTTATGCCACAGACTTTGATGGCACTGCTCTCGGCGGAAGCTCTCGCCAAGTGGATGTAAGGATTGCTACAAGTTCAAATATTACGTATTCAGGAAATGCAGGGCTATACGCTATCGGAAGTCTTGGCGCGACAACGACGATTGCGGTGCAGGATACCGGTCTATATGCATTTGAGTTTGGTGGCTCCGTACTAAACATGCAGTACTATCAAGTACGTAACACTGATGCTAATGGATTTGTTATTTCAGGGACGCCAACTGTCTCTTCATTAAATAATGGTGATTTTGAACTTAGTATGGATGACGGAGCAACCCTTTCGGTTTCTTCATCAACCATTAATCAGAACCCAACGAAAACTATTTCAGGAGTGTGGTTTGGTACCTCAACTGGAGTTGCAACAGGAACCAACGTAAAAGCGGATGGTTTGACGGCTAACTACTGGTCATTTACGCCGTCATACGGATCATTTGATGGAGAGTATTCTGATGATGACGGAACGGACGAGTGCGGATCAATACGGTGGACTGACTCGACGTGTCTTGAAGTGACTCAGTCGCACTATCGCTTCAGATCAGATAATGGCGGTGAAGGGTCGCCTAATGATGAATGGTACGACCAAGACTGGAGTCACCGAAAACGAATCACAGTAAGTAATCCAAACGGAAGCACTCTTACCGATTATCCAGTACGAGTTGAGTTAACGTATGAAACTGAAATGCAATCTGATTTTGGTGACCTACGCTTTACGGACTCATCAGGCACAAGTAGCGTGGAGTATTATCTTGAGTCAACCGTTACAAGTGCAACAGCAACAGCATGGGTGAAAGTTCCAACACTTACCGGAAACGACACAACAAACATATATGTATATTACGGCAATAGTTTTGCCACTGATGCACAAAGTGGAGACGATACCTTTATTGCATTTGATGACTTTGATGATGACAACCTTACCGAATACTCAGGTGACCTCTCACTCTTTGACAATAACGGCAGTCATGCGTGGCAAAAAAGTTATGGACTTTCAGCGGCAAGTGGAGAGACAGAAAGTCAAACAACCAATGGTATATACCGTACCGATCAGACAATCAGTCAAGGAGAAACAATTGAGTTCTACCAAAAGGTACAGAGCGGACAGGATGATGAGCCATGTGCGTACTTTGGTGTACAAAGCTCAAATAGCAATAACTACGCAGTATGTCTCGATCAATTCCCGAATGACCGCGTCATTCTTATTGAAGGTGCTACGAGTAACGACGAGTCAGGAACACTTATTAGCTCTTCTTCAATTAGTTACACCTCAGGTACGAACTGGTACAAGGTACGCATAGACTGGCTTACAGATAACAGTATTGATGTGGCGGTTTATGATGACAGTGGCACGAGTCTTGTAACCATTAGTGATAGTGATGCAACAATCTCAAGTGGTGGGTTTGGATTTGGCTTCTGGTATCAATCACAAGGATGGGACTTCTTTACTGCTCGCCCGTATGCTGGAAGTGAGCCAACATATACAATAAGCACTCCACAACAAGGAGGTGGCGCAAGTTGGAAAGAAGCACAAAATACACCGATAAACCAAGACAGTAATACTAATTTCCGTATTCGTATGTCAGTTGAGAATAGTGGACCTAAAATTACTGCTCAACAGTTCCGACTCCAATATGCACCCAAAACAGGGTATGCCTCTTGTGAGGCAGTACCGGGCGTGTCATACAATGATGTGCCGGTAGCTGCAAGTTGTGGAGTTTCACCGCTTTGTATGGTAGGTTCTGGGCAGTTTACTGATCAAGACGAGACGAGCCAACTTTTGATAACGAGCTCAGGTCTTACCTATACTCCGGGGTACATGATTGAGGATCCATCAAACCAGTCAACGGCTATGGATGTCGCAACAAGCACACTCACTGAGCTGGAGTACGCAATTGAAATGACCAGTTTTGCGTCTGAGTCATCATACTGTTTGCGTACTACAAACGGAGGACTTGAATTAGATACGTATGCACGGATTCCGGAGGTAGCAATAAACGGTGTTCCGGTTATTTCAGACTGGGAACTAAATAGCAGAAGTCCCATTGCACTCACTGAAGGGCAAACAACAACTATTGTTGCAACGGGAACGGTTACTGATCTTAATGGATTCACGGATCTTCTGTATGCTGAAGCGACAATATACCGTTCAGGGGTAGGAGAATCTTGCACACAAGATGAAAACAATTGTTACCAACTTAACTCACTGCAATGTCCGTTCCAGAATTGTTCCGGAAACACGTGTGATATTGAATGTTCAGTTGATATTGAATATTTTGCGGAATCAACAGACGATGACAGTGACTACCCAACGGAAGAATGGGTTGCATATGTTGAAGTGCTTGATATGACAAGTAACATGGCGACATCATCGTCTTCCGGTGTTGAACTGTGGTCAATGCAAGCACTTTCTGTTGTTGTTGGAGACATTAATTATGGGTCACTTGAATTGGATAGTGACACTGAACTGTATAACCCCGTTTCTACAATTCAAAATACCGGCAATACAGCTATTGATATTGAGGTGGAAGGCACAGACCTTACCGCAGGAGCAAGTAGTATTCCGGTAGGTAATCAGCTTTACGCAACATCATCATTTGAGTACTCAACGTCGACATGCCTTATTTGCAACGCACTGTCAGGTTCTGCGAGCTCAATTGAGGTCGATTTACCCAAAGCTACTACGACAGCTCAAGGTGTTTACGATTCATTGTATTGGGGAGTCTATGTGCCAATAGGTGTTGAAGCAACCGTTCACAATGGACAAAATACTTTTTACGCAATACCGGAGTAAAACTGCGAGAATGTGTATTTCAGTTGAAAACATATTTGTAACCTAAGAAAAATGAGCATAAATCATCAGATGACAATAAAAAAGGATAGACAATATATATAAGATATGCGGGTGGTGTTGATACTTATCATGGCGGTAGCAGTAGGAGGTGGAGGTACATTTCTATGGTTTTACTATGGTGGGTTTGAAACTGAACGGAAAGAAGCGATTACATTCATTGAAATGTATGGCGAATATGCACAAGTGGCAAATCAGGTTGAGTCTTTGGTGCATCTTCCGGGTACGGAAGGAAACACAAGTAGGGCAGAGTTGCTTGCATTACTTGAATCTATACTGACAAAAAGCATGACCGCGGAAAAACGTGATCAACTGACCCGACTTGCGTATGCGAATCTTGATGTGATTAAACGAGAAGTAGATTTAGCACAGACAGCACAGGCACAGCTCTATGAGGTTCTACAAGATCTTGACAATTTATCACGAACATTTAGTTCTATTGAACTGAGAACTCATGCGGTAGATATTGTTCGTGTTGGAAGAAGACGTGCCGAACTTTCCGCACGTATCACATCTGTACTTTCTGAAATGCATGAGGAGACACAAGCAATCATTACGCGTATTCTTGCGGAAAATGGGGAACTTACAGATGAGCATATTATACGTATTAATGAATCAACGGAGAATGCCGAACGTCGTTTTGAAACTCTAACAACCAAGCCAGAAAAAAAAGTTTGAGAATGCAGCGACTAAAGCGTCATGCTGTATGAAGAAGAAATTAACAATCAGT